>NZ_JBALMG010000038.1:0-1308 GCF_036963225.1 Bacillus sp. JJ783
GTAACTCTTGGATTTGATGTTTTTTTGTTTCTTGGTAGTTGTTGGCTTGTTTTCACTTCTCCAATGGACTGAATATCAACTACTTTCTTTCCTATAATCAGTCTTTCATAATTGGCATAAAATCCTTGGATTAAATCTTTTTTGGATTTATAAGAAGTGTGATAACCATTTTTGTACTTTTCGAACGAATTCTTCCTCGCCTTGTCAAAATCTTTTGAAGCCTGCTTGGGAACTTGTGCATTGATGTCATTTAACCACTCATATCTCTTTCGCTTCTTGATCTTTGTAAATCGTTTCTGTAAAGCTAACTGTGAAACAGATTTTCCAAATAGCTTATAGTATCTATCACTCATTCTTTTACAATAGTTATAAGCGAATCTTGCAGCACCAGCATGGTTTCTAAGCACTTTTTCTTGTTCAGGCGTTGGAATCAGTCTGACTTTCTTCGCCAATATCATCAGAATTTAACTCCTTTACTGTGCGATTATTCGGGCACTCACCTTTCAGATAATGAAAGATTTGTTCTTCTGAATAGTAGCGTGTTCCACCAGCATTCTCCTGAGACTACTCGGATGCAACAAACCTGTTAATTCTGATACTTGACTAACTCGTAAAAATTTCATTATTATTCTCACCTCATTGAATCGAACGTAGCACATACGTTCGATAAATTCAATAAAGTTTGATAGATTCAATAAAATTTATCTTGTTCAACTAAGGGCGCAATTCCTTAGCCAGTTCTCTTATGAACTTCTCATGTTTTCACATGAGCGCAGACTATATGTTTATCTACTTAGAGATAGAGGATTTTTCCACCACCATAGGCTTGTGATGTACTCTCGTCAGTTATACGAGATAGTCGTTGAACGTTCATCTTATCAATTTTGACTTAGATGATTCGAGGCGGAAGACCCATTGTTCTAGTGTTTAGGATTTAACCTTGCACGATCTGATTGATTTTTTCTGCTTTCGCGACATTCACGCTCGCTATTTCTAGCCACGCTGTAGTTCAATCAGCTTTAGGGATTGCCCGCAGTTAACCCTCACTACTAGCCAATCACTTGACTAGCAGGGCTTGCTGATATATTTAATTAACTTTAGTTATAATTGGTTAAATAAATCGTAACAGTTAATTACCCTTTCTTCTTAAAATAAATTTTCATAATCGGTTTTTTTGCAACAAAAAAACCTCTCCGATAAGAAGAAGTTACGTATATCTTCGTCTTATCTCCCAGAACAAAAATGTTCTGCTGGAATTAGCACCTGCATCGCGGTTGCTGGGTTTCATCGGGCCAGTCCCTCCACCTC
>NZ_JBALMG010000038.1:1409-14674 GCF_036963225.1 Bacillus sp. JJ783
ATTTTCTTCTTTATTGTTCATACTACAAAAAGATGTACAAAAGGAGGCTACTACGTTGCAAAAGAATGCTCGTGGATACGTACAAGATTCTTTTCAATCATTACAAGAAGCGAAACATTGTTTAGAAGATGCATTACAAACTGTTGAAGAAGATTTTAATCGTGCACGTATTGAACAATCCCTTTACGCTGTAGAACAAGCATTACAAAGATGCGATTATACAGTTCATATTTTAGAACAAGAATGAAAACTTCCCATCAAAAGATGGGAAGTTTTTTTTCAAATGGCATACTTCATCATTATTACCGTTATGATTAAAAAATATACAGAATTAACAATTTCTAAAATCCCTACTTTTAATATAGAAATCTTTTTGCCATACAACATAATGGCCCGAATTACACTTGGTACAAATATGAGTGAACACCACGGATTTATAGTAAATACGATTACCGTTAATATAATATGATATCCCCAAGATATAAAACGATACTTCGGATTATTTTTTTCACGAATCATCGTTTTCACATAAAACGTACTTCCTAAAAAATATAGAAATGAAATAAGCGCAATGAATAATGCGGTTCTATCAATAAATTTCATTGAGAAATAATAACTTATTAAGCCACCTATACAAAACACTATAATCGCACAAACATCATTTAGTAATGCTCGTTCATTTTTTTGACGAGCGTAATACATATTTACAATAAACAATGGAATCATTAATACTGCGAATAAAAGAATTCGCCATTCATATAATAAAGAAATCATCCCAAATACAAATGCAATGATAAAATAAACAATTGCAGCGTGTAGAAATTCTTTTTTTCGTCTTTGCCTTATGTACATGAGAAATGGATAAGTAGCTAAATAGATAAAGAACCAGGCTAAAAACAATGGGATATGATAAAAAGTAGGTTTACCAAGTAATACACTTAATAGAAATGGTATGACAAGCATCGCCCATGCACCATGTTGCTTCGGAATAACTAACTTCATTAACTATACACCTCCCCCTTGAAAAAAGTTCTCACCTACTATTATACAAATAATTTTATAGGATAACGGATGTATATTGGATCTATTTTTTGACAGTAAAAAATGCTTCTTACAATATGTAAGAAGCATGAAAGAGGCAAACGAATATGTAAGTCGCGACCCTACCTTATATGAGTATGCTTTTCTATGTCACCTTATGCTCATCTAATATACCGTATTTCTTTTTAAATCTTGTGAGGATCGTAATCCATGACGTACTAAATAACAGCAGGAAAATAACATTCGATATCGCATGACTAAGATCGAAAGAAAAACTTGCGACATAGTAAGCAATAACTGTTTCCCACGTTGCTTCCTGTACAAAACCAAGAAGACCCCATAAATTCATAATCCAGCCAAATAGAAATCCAACGGCAAATCCATATATGAGTCGTCCCCATAGTTTTTTCATCAAAAATGTATTTCGAAGTAATCCTGCTATAAACCCGATCATGCCCCAAGAGAACATTTGCCACGGAGTCCACGGACCTTGTCCTAAAAAAATGTTAGATACAATAGACGCCGTTGCCCCAATCATAAAGCCAGTTTCACTCCCAAAAACAATTGCAGAAACGATAATGACAAAAGAAGTCGGTTGTACACTCGGTAAAATAGAAAATGGTACCCGGCTAACCGCTGCAATCGCCGCTAACACAGCAACGATAACAATTTCACGTGAAACAAACGCCTTCCTTTCAAAACGGACATAGAAAGGTAACATAATGATAGCTAATAAAAACAAACTACTTACCATGTAATACCCGTCCATAATAAGAGTCGTAAAGAGTAGTGTACATATTACAACAGCAAAAATAAATATTATAAATGCAACATATCGTTTGGACACGCTTCGTACACATCCTCCCACGTTAATGCAAATGGCAACTCTCTACGGATGAATCTATTAATAGATGTTGTATAAAAGAAGTTACCACTAAAGAACTCTTTCGGTGCATCATTCATAATGACTTTCCCGTCAAATAACATCATACATTGATCAACGTATTTCGCTGCAAACTCAATATCGTGCGTTGCCATTACAATTGTTGTACCTTCTTTTTGCAACTGTTTAAATAGCTCTCCTACTCTTTCCTTTTTCCATGGATCTAGTCCCTTTGTCGGCTCATCCAGTAATAATAACGTTGGCTTTGACAATAACGTTGTACATAATGCGAGTAGTTGCTGCTCTCCGCCGCTACAATCATGTGGATGACGCTCTTTAAGTGAATCTAACCAGAACTTTTTCAACATTTCTTCTGCTATTACTTTTCCCTCTTCGCCATATAATTCACGCGCACGCTCATAAACCTCTTCCCATACTGTATCAAATGTAAAATGATAGTACGGATGTTGCGATACGTACCCTATACTTTTAAATCGTTCTTTCGAATCAATTTTATGTATCACTTTTCCATTCCACTTTACCTTACCTCTTCTAGCTTTTTGCAATCCTGCTAAAATCGTTAACAATGTAGACTTCCCGGTTCCATTTTTCCCAACTAGAGCTGTCCATTTTCCCTTTTCGATGTTCACTGTTAAATCTCGTAAAATAAGTGGACTACTTTTTTCATATTGAAAAGATATATGTTCTGCACTTAAAATTACTCCTTGCTTTTCACATTGTTCTACTTGCCCATTCCTATATGATATCGCTGAAAAATCATTCATTTTCATTTGCGCTTCTCGCACTGTAAATGGAATCTCTTTCACATTCCACTCTAAAAACAATCTTGGAATTTGCGGAATGAATGGACGGAACTTTTCTACTTCCCACATGTTCGCTATAACCGTTTTAGGGCTACCATCATAAACGATTCGGCCCTTATCCATACAAACGACACGAGTCGCTAGCGACATCACCTCATCTAAACGATGTTCACTTAAAATAATCGTAATTCCAAGTTCTTCATTAATACGCTTTAACAATCCTAAAAACTCTTTCGCTGCAATCGGATCTAGTTGTGCTGTCGGTTCATCCAGTAATAGTAACTTCGGCTGCATGACTAATACCGCCGCTAAATTTACTAGTTGTTTTTGACCACCAGATAAAGTATGAACAGATTGATGTAACAAATCTTGAAATCCTAAAAAGCTAATGAGTTCCGCTATTCTTTGTTGAATAATATGTGATGGTAGCCCGATATTTTCTAAAGAGAATGCTAATTCTTGAATAACTGTATCCATTACGAGCTGATTTTCTGGATTTTGAAATACCATACCAATTTCTTGTGCAGATAATAAATCAGGTACTTCTTCTAATAAAGCACCATCATAATATGTATGTCCAGAACGCGTGCCAATTGGAAGTAACTCCTTTTTGAAATGCTTTAATAAAGTTGTCTTCCCAGAACCTGAACCACCAGCAAGTACTATAAATTCTCCTTTTTGAACAGAAAGAGAAATATGCTGTAACGCTTCTTCATTTTCATCAGCATATATAAATGATAAATTCTTTATTTCTGCATGCGCCACCATATCCATTCCCTTCCTTCCATTACAATCGGTAAACTAATAAACATCATAAATAGGAAAAACATCATTCCATCATATTGCTGGAATAGTATTGATTCCACTTTCGGATAAATGATCAATTTCCCTCCACCATAATAACTAAATATGAATGAGGTTATAAGTAGAATACTTAAATAACTTAACGTGTACCAATCGCGTCTTTCCATTCTATATCGAATATAAGTCGTACGCTTCGTTACACCAAATCCGCGAGCTTGCATAGAATCTGCTGTTTGTAGTGCATCTTCTAACGAACAAACTAATAACACTTGAAGTAACTTCATCCCATTTTTTATACGCTCAATGAGTGAACCCGAATCTAACTGTACACCTTTCGTTTTTTGGACGAGTGTAATTTTCTTTAATCGCCTAATAAATAAAGGAACAAATCGTACTGTAATCATCGTTAACAATGCTACTTTCGGTGAAATTCTTGAAAATAAATATAAAAATTTATGACTCGAAATAATATCGTTATAAGAAGCAAACGTAAACATAATCGTAACTAATAATAGCCCCATAACAAGTCCAAACATACATGCCTCAAGCTTAATCCTGCTATCTCCTAACCAAAATAACGTAGTCGCCCCTCTATGTGTTAATAGCGAATTAAATAAAATTACCATTAAAAAGAATACAATAGTACTCGGCAGCATGTTTCTTATTTTCTCGCCATTTCCTTGCACTATATTTAAGATTACTATTAGTACAATCGCTCCAATTAAAAAAAGAGGATGAAGACACATCATGCATAGTATCATCACCCCAATATAATAGAAAAAATTCACAAAAGGATGTAAAGAAGAAAAGCTTATTTTCATAGTCCTTTACCGAAGGTCCTTTCTTATTTTAATACATACACCCATTCAATTGTATCTCCTGGTTTTACTGTAACTACACCAGCACTACGATTCGGAAATGCACCGTTCACACGGTATTTCCAACCACTTGTATCACTTATATCTTTTTCGTATAAATCATTAATCCCTTTTACGTAAACATCACCTTTAGATCCACTTGCATCAACATCTAATCCTGTACTCTTTAGTACACTATATACAGTAGCACCTTCTTGTACATCAACCTTTTTCGCACCTAATAAGTATCCTTCATGTCCTTTTACCGAGATAGTGACTTGTTTCGCTTGCGGTTTCGGTACTGGTACTGGATCTGGTTTTGGTGGTTCAGGAGTTGGTACTGCCGGAGTCGGTATCGTTTTCTCCTCTTTATTCGGATCTTCCTTTTGCTCCTGCTTCGGTGTTTCTTTCGGCTGATTCACAACCTTTGCTTCTTCTTTTACTTCTGGTGCTTTCGGTTGCTGGGGTTTCTCTTCTTGTACTTTTTGTTGCTCTGGTTGTTTATTTGCAGCAGGCTGTTCCTTTGGTTTCTCTTCTTTCTTTACCTCAGGTTGTTCCTGCGCTTTTTCTTCTTTCGGTTTCTCTTCTACTTTTTGTTCTTGTTTATCTTTCTGCTCTTCTTGTGGTTTCTGTTCCGGTTTAGCTTGTGTCTCTTCCGGTTTCGGTACATCTTTTTGTTCTTCCTGTTTCGCTACTTCTTTTTGCTCTTCTTGCTTCGTTTCTGCCTTCTTCTCAGGTTTTACAGCCGTTTCTTCACATCCGGCTAATAATCCCAATGAAAGAATTAAAGAAATGAACCATTTCATTTTACTCATGCTGCCCCTCACCTTTCATAATAAAGTAAAACTTTAATGAGTGGAGATTTTGTTCATCTCCACTCATTATTAGCCCTCACCTTTTATAATAAAATTAGGAGCAAATGATTGCTCCTAATTTTTGTTAAGCTGCTTTACGTCTCCATAATACATATGCAGAAGCGATACATAATACACCCATACCTACTTGTGCAGCTGCACTATGAGAAGATGCTCCTGTTTGTGGTAATTGATTCTTATTCTTATTCTTATTTGTTTCTTTATTAACTCGTTCGTTATTTACAACAACTTTCAGATTTTCATCTTTTGGTTGTTTTTGTAACTCTTCTTGTTGTTTCGGTTGTTCTACAACTTCTTTTTCTTCTACAGTTGGCTCTGGTTCTACAATTGGTTTCGTATCGATTTCATTCTCTACTACATTTGACCAATCATAAATCGATTTTCCAAGCTCTTTAAACTGAAGTAAAGCTAAAAATGCTTGCTCTGTAGCCATTCCACTACCGTTTTGATCACTTGGTAACCATTTGAACTCACCATTTGGAAGCTGATATGACATTAAATTTTGTACTGCTTTATTAAGACGATTGTGATCTACATCTTTAACTAACGATAGTCCAATAATTGCTTGTGCAGTACTATTAGAATTCTCTTGTCCATCAGCAGCAAAACCACCATTACCTAACTGCTGCTTGTATAAGTAATCCACAGCTTTTTGAATAGCTGGCTTAACGTCTTGTTGTTCTTGATAAGGAGCTAATGCTGCTAATACCATACTTGTTACATCAACGTTACTAGCACTTTCTTTACTACTTGAACTATCATACGTCCAGCCACCGTCTGTATGCTGCGCCTGTAAAAGTGCTTGTACTAAAGCAGCTCGATTCCATTTCGCTTCGGCCGGAACCTCATATTTCTTTGTATCTAATGCAAGTAATGTAAATGCGTATCCTGTAACGGAATTCACTTTATCTGATTCAAATAAATTTTGTACTAAATTTTGTCCCTCTACCTTTGTAGGATCTACATTCATTGCATTCATCATAATAATCGTTCTAGCTAAATCTGTTGCTGAAAAACGATTTAAACGCTTCTTAACTTTTTCAGCTACTGGCTTAACATAGTTTATTTTCGTTTCAAGTGGAACATTTACACCTGAACGAGCAAGTCCAATCGCAACCCAATCACTACCAATTCCATCTTGTAACATCTTTTCTGACGTTTTAGAAATCGCTTCGTTTAATTGTGCGGCTGGGATTTCGATTTTCTCTTGCTTTGGTTGTTCTGTTGTTTTACCTTCGGGTTTTGGTTCCTCTGTTTTACCATCGGGTTTTTCTGGTTTCGGTTCCTCTGTCTTTGGCTCTTCTACAGTTTTACAAGTGCCAAATTTATCTAACGTTTGTTGCAATGTTTCTTGACTCATATTGCTCCAGTCTGCGACGTAACGAAATGCAACAACATCCCCAGACTCTAATTTATAACTATCCGCCCCAACTTCTGCAGATTTGTCATTTACATCATACAACCAAGCGCTCGTTGCTCCGGCCATTAATCCATCGATGCCCTTTATATACGTTCCAAATGACATACTTTCAGATGTTACTTTGTCACCCATAACTTTTTGTAGCAAACTAAAAGCTGTTTCTCCATCTTCAATGGAAACTTCTTTCGGACATAACATAATTCCTTTTTGTGATTCACCAATAATTGCAAGTTTCGCTGTCTTTCCTTCAGCAAACGTAATATGTACTGTATTCGCAAAAGAAACAAATACAAGTGCCACTGCCATTAATGATGTAAGCAGCCATTTCTTTAACATTGCCATCCCAAAATCCCCTCCCTTTACTAACATTCACACAAAAAAAGACCCTTTAAGGGTATGCGGTTGACACTCTCTTTTTGTAAGTGTCGAACAAAAATGTACAACACCTCCTACCCGCATTAACGAGCAGTAAGACCCCCACCTCAAATTCAACGAAAGCAAAGAAGTTAGGTAGGGATCAACTGCCCGTAAATGCCCGATTGGTGAAGGCTAATAATCAGTGGGATGAACAAAATCCCCACTGATTAAAATTTCACTTTATCGTAAATACGATAAACCTATACATTCTACAAATTTTGATTTTCTGTATTATTTTACTATTGACAAAGAATTTTGTCCATGCTTTATCGGATTTATTTTCTAAGAATAATAGCTTAATAGCCTTCCATTATTAGAAGTCATCCCTCACTATGTAAGCTTTTATCACTAACTATAATTCCATCTTCATCTACATAAACATATTCATTCGGTTTCCATTCGACTTCACCAAATTGCAATGAAATATTTCGCTCTCCTTTTCCTTCTTTTACACTTCTATTTGGCATCGTCCCTAACGCTAAAATACCAATATTAATATTTTTTAGCTCCATAGAATCACGAACATATCCATTTACAATAATTCCTGCTAAGTTTCTTTCTTCCGCAATAGCTGCTAAATTATCACCAAGTAACGCACAATTTTTAGAAGCTCCACCATCAACCACTAATACCGTTCCTTCTGGCAGTGTTTGTAACCCCTCTTTTACTAGTACATTATCATCCTTCACTTTTACTGTTGCGATTTTCCCATAGAATTGTTCTTTCTTTCCATAAGATTGAAAAGACTGGCGACATATTTGTAATTCTTGTTCAAATTCATCACATAGATCGGTAGTTTTCCACATCTCTTTCCCTCTTTTCTTTTCCTTTTATATTACATATTCTTGGATTTTTTTCGTTTCCCTGTCTAATGTTGCAATAATTTGTATGTGCTGTGAACGTTATATATAAATGAAGTAAAATAAAGCTTACCACTTGAAACTATTGCTTTAAGTAAAAAGCTTTATTATAATCTATTGCACTCCTATGAAAAACATTTATTTTAGCATAAACATAAGAAGGGATGGATCATAATGATCCATCCCTTCTGTCAAAGTATAATGTCACTAAAAATTCTTTGAAAATCTTAGTTCCAAATTTTATTTACCCATTCAGGATGATCAATAAAAGGATTACGATTATGTTGATATTTTGTAAAAATCACTTCATTACGCTTTCGCTCTAAATCATCGACAGGGTCTTGTTCATTCCATTTTAGTAAAACAGATAGTTTCCCCATGTATGGATCTTTGTTGTTATTCACCTTTTCATTTAGTTCTAAGTCTATTTCGCCGTTGTCTCCTTCGTAACGAACAGCCATGTAAAACAGCATTCTAGCGATATCTCCTTTTACACTATCACGAGGTTCCCAAGAATCACTATCATATTTACATTCTGTCGCTTCCGAATGATTCATACCACCATTATCAAAATCCAGATTTCCACGTGAACTATTTACAGATACATCTGTCGCTCTTAAATGATGCAGATCTGTTCCTGGTCCTGCAGCCGTTCCCAAATCACCGTGTGATTTCGCCCAAACATGCTCTCGGTTCCAGTTATCAACTCCTGAACCATTCGTAAATTTCCCTTGCGAACGCCCAGTATATAAGAGCAACACATTATTTTTATTATTTGGATCTTCATCAGTATCTCTTAGCGCTTCCCAAACCGCACTGTATGATATCTTTGTATGATTATCAATAACATTATGAAGTTCCTTCTTTAATTCTAAACCCGTTTTTCCTATAGCGTTATTATAATATGTATCGTCATAGTTTTTTACAGTAATCTCTTGTGCTGAAAACGTATCTACTTGTGGAGATGCAGAAACTACTTCACCATGTATGATATCTGTGAATGATAGAGATGCATAACCTAAAATAAAAAATGATGATAGTGTAACCAGAGCAAGTTTTGTGTTTCGGAACTTCATATACCCATTTCCCCTTTAAAATATAATTTGAATTGATTAATCAAAAAAGCCTATGTACATAGTTTCTTTTTCATACTGTTCTCCTAAATTTTAGTTTCTTCAATTACATAAACAATTTTTATTTTCACAAAGAATATTCTTCTCTAGTAAAGACTATTAAAATATTCGCTTACAGTAAAAAGTAGTTTAATGATAACTTATAAACTTCAATTTTTTTATGCAATTATACATATTTATTGAATAGTTCATAAAAAAAATTTACATAAAAAAGCTCATTTCTTATCTTTTCAAATAAGAAACAAGCTTTTTTTTTTCCAACTACTAATCCTAATATAGGTCTATCTGTCTCTAAAACTTTTGGAGTTACTTGATGTTTATGTTGAAAATAGAACTACCTTTACTTACTTATTTATTTGGCATCGAATCTATATACTTTTTAACTACTTCGTATACATATTCTTGATTTGCCGCTGCTGTATTCGGGTTGTATTTTCCGCCGTTTGTTTTATTGTTAGATAATACTCGAATTCCTAAGAATGGTACGTCATAAGCTTTTGCGATTTGCGCTGCGGCAGCGCCTTCCATTTCTTCTACAGATGTACCGTATTTTGTATGGAACCACTTAATTCGATCAACTTCATTATTCCAAACGTCTGCTGAACCTATAGTACCTTCCACCACTTTACCTTTTGTATATTTGCCTTTTACTGCATTAGCTGCTGCAAGTAAATCCTTATCTCCCTCGTAGTATCGGATTTTCTCAGCATTTGGATCTTCTCCTGCACTTCCTTCAGAAGCCATCAGGTCCATAGATATCCATTTTGCCGGCTCAATTCCTTGGTTCTCATCCATATTTGTTGTTTTTAATGAACCTATATTCGCGACTTTTTTTCCTAAAACAATATCAAATACGTTTAAATTAGGATCATGCCCGCCTGATGTTCCTTGGTTAATAATCGCTATAGGCTTATATTTTTCAATAGCCACTGCTGTAGCGGCTGCTGTATTTTCCATTCCTTTACCTGTTTTCGCAACGATTACAGGATAATTGTCTACAGTACCTTTATAAAATACAAAAGTTCCAGATTTTTCTTCTTTCACATTTTTTAACCTTTTTGCAAATTTTTCAGCTTCTATTGGCATTGGACCTTGAATTAAGATAGGTTTTTGATTACTTTTTGCCTCTACTACTTGTTTTGGACTAGCATTACATCCTGCAAGTATTGAGAATGATAATACGATAGTAGTTGCTAGAGCACCATATTTTTTCAACAGGTTTTTCTTCATAAATAATCTCTCCTCTTTCTCTTGTTGTTTTCTATACTCGATGTTTTGGTCCAAAGAAAAAAGCTCTAGAAATTGTAGAAGAATCTCTACTTTCTAGAACTACGGTAGTCAAAGTTAATTAAGCAAAAGATGAGACCATTGCTAAATTATAGATCGGTAGCGGCTCAATACAGAAAGCGACCGAATACTTTAACCCGTAGTCCAGTTCTTTCATTGGGAACTAGGTAGAAACGCTCGGACCATATTACCGAGTATATACGAGTGATGTTATTCAAAATTATTATATTGATAATATAACAAACTATTTGTGAATACACAACAAAAATATGAACATTTTTATTTAAACGGATTAAAATGTTCGTTTTTTTAAGTATAACAGATGAAAAACATTATTTTTAAATGGATTGACCCGTTAAAACCCAAAATCCATATACTGAACTAGAATTAGTTCAGTATATGGATTTCAATGAGTTCTCTTTGAAGTTATATAAAGGTATATTTATCTTTTTCCTTCAGTACACGTTACTTTAAAAATAATGAAGTTGTTCAATTTTAGAGGTTCAAGTAGAAAAATCCCACAACATATTATAAATATGCTGTGGGATTTAAATTAAAGTGTTCTTTAAAAAGTAAGCCTTAATAACGATTGTATTTCAAATCCACTGGTTTACTAGCACTTCTTTTTTCAAATATGTAAGGATTCTATATCCCTTTTAATTTCACTATTTATTTCGTTACTTCTCCAAATTGCGCTCTCGTCACTTTCATCAAATCTTCAACTTTAAGCTCAATTTGCACGCCGATTTTCCCTCCGCTTACAATGATCGTTTCAAGTGATTGGGCACTTTCATCAATACATGTAGAAAGTAACTTCTTCATCCCTACTGGTGAACAACCACCGCGAATATACCCTGAAACTTTCGTAATATCTTTAACAGGAATCATTTCAATCTTCTTTTCACTTACTGCTTTTGCCGCCGCTTTTAAATTGAGTTCCTCATCTACTGGGATAATGAACACATGATAATCTTTACTATTCCCTTGAGCGACAAGTGTTTTATATACTTCTCTCACTTCTCTACCAATTTTCCCCGCAACTGATACGCCATCAATTTTCCCATCGTCTGGATCATATGACATCATCGAATATTCAATTTTTTCTTTATCTAATATTCGCATCGCATTTGTTTTATCTTTTTTCATAATGTTCTCCTTAAAAGGTTATTTCATATCATTAAGTTTTCTTTTATTATACACTCTTTTCCATTTCTCCTACATCACTTCACGCTTTTTTCAAAACTGAAAATATTGATATTTCAAAAATCATCTGATATAATTTGGAAAAACTTATGTTAAGGAGAGATTTGTAATGCGAACTTTTAATACTTCTTTCCAACTTCATCATCATACGTAACGCCGTGTATCCGAAGAAAATTTTTCTTCGTGGGTACAGGGCTTTTCCTGTTGACCCACGAAGCGTTCATAAAGCTATGTGGGTATTTTTATACCCGCATAGCTTTTTTTAATTTAAAAGAGGAGTGATTCTAGTGGAAATGAAAAATGTAAAAGGAACAAAAGACTATTTACCAGAGGAACAAGTACTGCGAAATAAAATTAAAAGAGCATGTGAAGATACGTTTGAGCGATATGGGTGTAAACCTTTAGAAACTCCAACGTTAAATATGTATGAACTTATGTCATACAAGTACGGTGGTGGTGATGAGATTTTAAAAGAAATATATACACTTCAGGATCAAGGAAAACGCGAGCTTGCCTTACGTTACGATTTAACAATTCCCTTCGCCAAAGTTGTCGCGATGAATCCAAATATTCGCCTCCCTTTTAAACGTTATGAAATTGGTAAAGTATTTCGAGATGGTCCGATTAAGCAAGGGAGATTTCGTGAATTCATTCAATGTGATGTTGATATAGTTGGTGTAGAGTCTGTCATGGCAGAAGCTGAACTTATGAGCATGGCATTTGAACTATTCCGAACGTTAAACTTAGAAGTAACGATTCAATATAATAATCGAAAATTATTAAACGGTATTCTCCAGTCTATTAACATCCCTACCGAATTAACGAGTGACGTAATTTTATCATTGGATAAAATCGAAAAGATTGGGATTGATGGTATACGAAAAGATGTATTGGAGCGTGGAATTTCTGTAGAAATGGCCGACACGATATGTAATACCGTTTTATCTTGCCTAAAACTTACTATTGCCGAATTTAAAGAAACTTTCAATAATCCACTTGTTGACGATGGAGTAAACGAATTGCAACAATTACAGCAATACTTACTCGCTCTCGGAATAAATGAAAATACGATATTCAATCCGTTTTTAGCAAGAGGACTCACAATGTATACAGGCACTGTGTATGAAATCTTTCTAAAAGATGGCACGATTACATCTAGTATCGGTAGCGGTGGTCGTTACGATAATATTATCGGAGCCTTCCGTGGTGATAATATGAGCTATCCAACTGTAGGGATTTCATTCGGTTTAGATGTTATTTATACAGCTCTATCACAGAAAGAAACCACATCATCAACAGCGGATCTTTTTATCATTCCACTCGGGACAGAATTACAATGTTTACAAATCGCCCAGCAATTGCGCTCTACTACTTCCTTAAAAGTCGAACTTGAACTAGCAGGACGCAAATTAAAACGTGCCCTTAATTATGCCAATAAAGAAAATATCCCGTATGTGCTTATAATTGGCGAAGAGGAAATTGTTACAGAAACAGTAGTGCTGCGAAATATGAAAGAAGGTACTGAAGTGAAGATTCCCCTCTCTTCCTTAGAAAATAACACATTTAATAACTATATATAATAAGCGCCACCCTCATTTGGGTGGTTTTTCTAGTGAAGAAATAAAGTGAAACTATAATCAGTGGGGGATTGTTCATCCCCC
>NZ_JBALMG010000038.1:14791-25347 GCF_036963225.1 Bacillus sp. JJ783
GTTAATGCGGGATAAAAAAACATTTAGTTTACATAATATAATTATCGATCGCTATAAATGTGATTTTCAACCATATACAAAAAAAGAGGGCAGATATGCATCTCCCTCTTTTGTCTAACTCTTTTTATTATTATTCTTGTTCTTGCTCGTCCATAATCTTCTCAAACGCCGCAGATACTTTTTCAAATACCTCATCATTCTCTATGTATGAGAATTCATTATCTTCTTCTACTTTTAAAAAGAAGATATCAATGTCTTCCTCTGTTTCTGTTTGAATGTCTTCTACAAAGGCAACCGCAATGTATTCTGCTCCTTCGACATCCATCGCTCCAAGCACTTCAACTTCCTGCTCTTCATTATTCTCATCACTAAGACTAAAAACTTCGCCTACTTCAATTGCTTCCATATTCATTCTCCTCCTATCATACTCTAAAAAATAAAACGTTCAAATTGCACACTTACTAACATATCTTTCCATAAAAAAGTTGAATTCATACAGAAAGAACAACAAATTCTTGCTGATTCAGCAAAAGTATTCAACTATAAGGATATCATTTATGAATAGGAATGAACATATTTTAAATGAGATAATTGGATTAATTAATTTAACATCCTTCTTTCGATTTTCGAAAGACCTCTATGTTCCATAACGATTCTTTCATATAGGTAGCAAGCATGCCACCTTTCAATCTGTAAGTAACTACTAAAATGGCACCTCATACCCTGATTCGTTTCTGTACGTTTTTAGGATGAGAGATAAATCCTTCTATATAAACTAAAGAGATTTATGCAGCAATTCCAGTACATCTTTCATCGCAAAAGGACCGTCTTTTTTTACATGCTCAGCGAATTCAGAAACGAGACGTAATGTTTTCACACTTTCAATTGGATGATCCCCTGACGCGCTTTCAGCAGAAAGCATAACAGCATTCGTTCCGTCCAATACAGCCTGAAATACATCAGTTACCTCAGCTCTTGTAGGAATAGAATGATCTACCATAGATTGAAGCATTTGTGTCGCTGTAATTACATATGTATTCGTTCGATTGCACTCACGAATCATCATTTTTTGTAAAAGTGGAATAATTTGATACGGCAATTCCACACCTAAATCTCCCCTTGCGATCATAATGCCATCCGCTTCTTTGCATATGTCTTGAAAATTCTCGATTGCTTCCATCGTTTCTATTTTTGCAATTAAATGGGGCGAAGTTTCTTTATACTCTTGTATAAACTCTCGTATTTCTTTTATATGACTAGGTTTTCGCACAAAGGAACACGCAATAAAATCAACATTCTCTTCTAAAAGAAACTGAATATCTTTTTTATCTTTCTCTGTAATAGCTGGTAAACCAACAATTGCGCCTGGTAAATTCACCCCTTTATGAGAGGCAATATTTCCACCTGTTTTTATCCTCGTTTCTATTTTGTCCATACTTACCTTTTCAACGATTAACTCAACTTCTCCATCATTAATAAGAATTCTACTTCCAACTTTCACGTCATTCGCAATCCCTACATAATCAACACTTGCTTCTTCTTTATTCCCTTGAACTGGATTGGTATGCAAAATAAATAACTCCCCTGCTTCAAGGGTAATTTGTTCCTCTTTCATTTCACCCAATCTTATTTTAGGACCTTGTACATCCCCCAGAATTTTAATAGAATCGTCTAACGATTTTACTAAACGAATGATATCTTTATGACTTTCATGCGTGCCATGTGATAAATTCAACCGAACAATTTTCATACCATTGTTTATTAACTGCGCTAATGTTTCTTTATTATTACTTGCTGGACCAATTGTACAAACTCGATCAATTGTCATTTTCCCACCATCCTTTTTTAAATGTTTCCCATAAAATAAAAAGAAGATTCTTTTTATAGGAAAGACTATACAACTAAGAGATTTTATATGAGGTGAATATTTTGCTGAATAAATAGCTTAAATTTAACTTTTTGACTCCATAGTTATTGTTAGTTTCGTTGCAATAGGGTACTACTAATAATAAATCTTGTTTACATACGAACGCTAGATTGGGATATCGAAAACAACCAATGGAGGAACCACAATGACTACTCTTCGTAAAAAAATAATGGGACTAACTTTAGCGGGAACGGTAGTGCTATGGTCATTAGCAGCAGGAAGCATGATGAACGGTAACGAGGTAAAAGCTGAGGTGAAAAAAGTAGGAAAGCAACCTAAAAATGTAATTTTTATGGTTATAGATGGGACAAGCTCTTCTGCTACAACATTAGCCCGGTGGTATAAAGGTTCACCCCTTGCACTAGATCAAATTGTATCCGGAGGTGTTCGTACGTATTCGGCAGAATCAGCTATTACGGATTCTGCACCGGCAGCTACAGCTTTAGCTACTGGAAATAAATCAAATTCAGGTTACGTGGGCGTATTGCCTTCTGTTGTGAATTCACCTGGCTTAGAACCAGTGAAAGAAGAATGTAAGTTTCGTCCAGTTGCCAACGTCTTAGAAGGCGCAAAACGTTCAGGCCGCGCAACAGGAATCGTTGCTACATCAGAAATTCAGCATGCTACTCCGGCTAGTTTCTCTGCCCACCATGCTAACCGTAAAAATTTTGAAGTGCTTGGTGAACAGCAAGTTTATCAAAATATAGAAGTTGTATTAGGTGGTGGAAAGGCAGCACTTCAGCCTACGACAAGCAATGGAATTCGTAAAGACAACGAAGATTTAGTAAAAGTGATTCAAGGAAAAGGGTACGACTTTGTCGAAACAAAAGATGCGTTACTAAACTCCAAATCAAATAAAATCTGGGGTTCTTTCTCTAATACTGCCCTTGCGTTCGATATGGATCGTGAAGTAAGCCAGCCTAAACAGCCAACTCTTTCCCAGATGACGAGAAAAGCAATTCAAACATTATCAAAAGATAAAGATGGTTTCTTCTTATTCGTAGAAGGCAGTAAGGCAGATTGGGCAGCACATGCAAATGACCCTATCGGGATGATTAGCGATGTATTGGCGTTTGATGATGCGGTTACAGAAGCATTAACATTTGCGAAGAAAGATGGTAACACTATGGTCATTGCTTTAGCGGATCATGGTAATAGCGGTATTTCCATCGGTAACAGCAATACCACAAAAGGATATGATACTACACCAGTATCAGCTTACATTGACCCACTGAAAAAGGCGAAAATGACACTTGAAGGTGCTACAAGTAAACTAAAAGATGATTTATCTAATATAAAAGAAGTAGCTGCTCTTTACGGTTTAGACAACCTAACTGATGATGAAAGAGAAAAGTTAAAAGCTGCACATAAGAAAGCTGATGTAGGTCCAATCCTTACTAAATTATTGGCCAACCGTGCGAACATCGGTTTTACAACTGGTGGTCATACAGGTGAAGATGTATTCTTATACTCTTACGGTCCTCAAAAGCCATACGGTTTAGTCCAAAATACAGACATTGCGAAAATAATGGCCAAAGCAATGGGCTTTCAATTAGGAGAAATAACTAAGAAATTATTCTTAGATGCTGAAACAGCCTTTAAACAAATTGGTGCAACTGTAACGATTGACAAAAAAGATGCACGAAACCCGGTGCTTGTAGTAAAACGCAATAATACATCGGCAAAATTGTTTGTTAATAAAAACATTATCTATATCGGTGGAAAAGATTATGAATTAGGAAGTGTTGTTGTAGAAAGCAACGGGAAATTCTATGTACCTGAAAAAGCAATTGAACTATTCACTAAGTATTCTCACTAAAAAATATTGCCTCTTAGTATACAGGCAATATTTTTTTGAGTAAAAGGATTATTTTGTTTAAATCTTCCTTAAATCGCACTCCTATTCGTTAATCTCAAAGTAACTTCCTGTATAATCCAATTAAGTAATTAATAGGAGTGTTATTCATGCCAGATATATTAAGACTCGTTATCTTTCTTGTTGTTGTAATTGGTGCAATCATTAACTTATACCTAGAGTTTAAAAAACCTAAAAAAAGTATATTCTCAATAATTTTTCTATCGATACTCCTTATTGGGACCTCAGGTTTAATTAAAGATATTTTATCTCGACTTTTATAGACGAATGAATAAAACCCGATATTCCGTCAATAATGTAGACAACATTATATTTTCTCCATTCCCCCTTGGAGATGAGCAGTTAGCTTTTGCTAGCTGCTCTTTTTACGGATTCACTACATAAACTTCTGCTGCATATGATTTTCCTGTTAAATAATTATCGATGAAAAAGTAATCATTTCGAGGTACATTCAAAATCAATTCATTTATACGATTAATTATGCAAGAATCATGATGTGTGATTTCTCCTAACTCCTTGTACTGCCTTGCTCCTTGTTTCCATTTCACAATTACAACATCACTCTTTTACAACTAATCCAATTGTTTTTGCGTTTCAAGTTTCACAAAATTCATATCCATTCCCCTTTGTATTAAAATGAAATTTCCGTTAAAAACAATGAACTTTAAAAACTACTAAATTGTAAATATAAATACAAGGGAGCGTTTTATATGACTTCCTATCAAAGAATATCTTTAATAGTTATCACTCTTTTTTATCATTGTGACGTTCCTTTCAAATGAAGTCTTTATTTCTTAACACCCAACGAGAATGTACAACAAACTAAAAAGGCCTACTCACACGAGTAGGCTTTTGAAACTATGAAAGCTTCGTTAATAATTGATTTAAATCTTTTTTCGTTTTCGTCGTTAATGACTTCATTTTATTAACATCTATCTTTTCTTTTTCCGCTCTTATAATTAATGGATACAAACTTTGTTCAATTGTTTTGTATTCAGTTGGATGTGATGCCTCTATATCTTTTTCAATTACATCCCACTTCTCATTAATTTGTTTTCCAAGTTTATTTACTGTTTCTAATTTAGGATTTGCAGCTAATTGCTTGTCTAAGCTTTCAATTAAGGTAACAACTTCTTTTACATTTGCTTTCACAGCGACGTTTTTCTTCGGATCTTTCGTTGTCTTTCCGTTATTGTTTGTACTTGTGCTTTGATCTGTTGTTTTCCCGCTAGTAGTTTGATCATTCGTTTTTCCTGTCGTTTCTTTTTCTTTTGTTGTTTTTCCGTTACTTTCTGTTCCTGTTGATTCCTTTGTATTTTTTGCATCCTTATCTGTTTTTTCATTCGAAGAAGTATTTGTGTCTTTTTCAGTATCTTTCGTTGTTTTTGACGCTTCATCTGCACTTGTCGTTTTTGATTGCTCTTCATTTTGCGCTGTTGCTGGATCCTTCTTCGCTTCATCTTTATCTGTGAAGGTACTACAAGCTGCCATTGAAAGCATTGTACCAATTGCTACTGATGCGATAGCGACCTTTTTCATTTTCATAAAAATCCCCCTATGTTTATATAATTTATCCTCCTCTTTACGATTCTATTTTTTCTTAAAAAATCCCTTTTCACACGAATCACCATCTTTCCGACAGTAATCTTCATAATAATACGTACAAAAAACGATAAATTTATTTTAATATTCGAGTTTCTTCTACCTCATTTTTCTTCTCTGTAGCAAAAGAAAAAGAGTATATTGTCACATGAAGATTTACAATCTACAAATGACAACATACTCTCCTATCAATTTTTTATCTTTCTTGACATTTTATTTACACAAAAAAATAAAATAATTCCTAATTTTTTTATTTCTCAACACTTGTTAACATAATATTTTTATGAAAAACCACCATTCGAATGAATGACTTGCCCAGTAATCCACTTCGCCTCTTCACTTACTAAAAAAGCGATTAAACGGGCAGCATCCACCGGTTCTCCAACTCTACCTTGCGGGAATTTCCATGCTAAATGATGCTGTAATTCCTCTGTAATCCATCCTGTATTCGTTGGTCCTGGATCAACAGCATTGACTGTAATCCCCTTCTCCATAGCTACTGGTGCAACTGACTTTGTAAATGCTTCTATTGCTCCCTTTGTTGCTACGTATGCCAGTTCATCTGGCATTGGCGCTAGTGACTGCCCAGAAGTAAGATTGATAATACTTCCACTCGTTTTAAGTGAAAAATGTTTCATAAATAATGAACTTAATAGCATAGGAGCACGAACATTGACCGTATAATGTTTATCTAACTGCTCTACATCTAACTCTTCAATTTTCGTATGAGTAGAATACGCCGCATTATTAATAAGAATAGATGGCTCACCTAAACGTTCTGATACCATATACAATACACGATTAGGCGAATAAGACTTCGATAAGTTGATTTCTGCCATTTCACATCGAACGCCGTAACTTTCAATTTCCTTTTTCAACAAAAAGGGTTCTTGATCATTCATTCCCCACGGCATTGCTTTATCATACCGAGGCCAGTACGTGAAAAAGACGTCTATCCCCTTTTGAGCAAGCACCTTGCATACAGCTGCACCAATTCCATTCAGACGAGTTGCCCCTGTTACAATTGCTATTTTCCTCACCTTTTCTCCTCCATCTATGGATATATCCTCTGCACGAATACAGAGGATATATCTTCTTATTGAATATTTGACAATATACGCTCTGCACCTAATTTTAAAATTCTAATTAAAATTAAATTGGTAATGGTAAACAGTATAAATAAAATAATAAACATAACCCACAGTCCTACCTGAAGGACAAAGTACAATACACTTACTCCCGCTACAATAACTAAAGCTATTAAAATATTAGCTAAAAAATTCCACAAAGTTGTGTATCGACTTTTAAATAATTTTTGTTCTGTATCCCAATGTATATCTGCAGTTTGTGCATCCCAGCGCGTACCGATTAAATTAATTAAGAGCAATCCGTTCGCACTTAGTAAAAACCACAGTATCATGAAGACTGGAGAAATACCCGCTACAACTGCCATCGTAATACCGAATACTGCTAAAATGACCACATTAATTAACCAAGCAGTTATTGCTTTCGCAAAAAAGATATCCGAAGCCTTTACTGGTAAATAGCGATTCACAAACCAAGAGCTTCCATCTCGTGAGAATGACGTTGTTGCAATAACGTTACTCCCCATTAAAAATAAGGATGCACAAAGGCCAACACCAATTGCGAAACCTGCAGATTCTGGATTATCAATATATTCCGTAATCCATTTTAAATTTCCATCTTGTACAAATAAAACAAAGAACAGCATAATTGGCATAACGAAAGTTTGCACAATACAATTTAAGAAAAATTGTGGCGTGCGGAATAACGTTTTAAATTCTTTTTTCACATATGCTTTTAAATGTGAACTTTGTACCGTTGATTTCTGTAAACCTTCTGCTGAAATTACCTCTTTCTTTGCTGTACTCGTTGAAAGACCAATAACCCCTTTTAAATATGTACGCTCTGCAATATAGTAAAACAGCCCGAAAAACGCGATAGAAATAAGAATGTATATTAGTACGTATAATATTCCCTTCCACGATGCATTTTCTACTAATCCCATTGCACCAAAATATGTAGTCGGAAAATAATTTGTCATTTGTATGAAAAGGGAGGATTGATTATTTACAAGATAATTCGCAACTGAATCTCCAGCTCCAGATACTGCACTTTTATTTCTCCATTGCATAAATACATTGATTCCGACGATAAATAGTATACTTACGATTCCAATAAATATACTTCCTCGATCTTTATTTTTCGCTATATTCGTATACCTCATAATAATTGTCATAATTAACGAAGCTAGCACTAACGGAACGATAGGGAAGAATATGTAAATGACAACCATATAAATGTAATATGTAATGAAAGCACCACTCTTTAAACCGTAAGTAATAAAGATAGGCCATAAAATAAACGAGCTCATTACGTATTGTGTAATTAACACTGTAAAGAACTTTGCCGAAATAATTTGCGCTGGTTTTAACGGTAACGGTAGTAACATTTCAACATCATTACTATAGTAAAACACTGTTAAAATATTCATAATACTCATCAAAAATACCCATATACTAGCAATAGCTAATCCCATTGCAATAATAATCCCTGGATCCTGTCCTAGATGTATCATTCCTTCATACATTCCGTGGGTCATCGAACCGAATATTAAAAAACCTACAAATAATATTGCTGCAAATGAAAATAAATATGCCCATCGTTTCTTTTTATCAGTTATAAAATCTGCATAATTTAATTTCAATAATACTTTCGTTAACGTCCATATTTTACTCATTACCTGTCATCTCCAAGAACATTTTTTCAAGTGATTCATTGGATTTAAAATGATCTCTCATTTCATTTAAATTTCCTTTAAACTGCAAATTCCCCTTATTAATAATAGCGACGCGGTCACATATTTTTTCCGCCACTTCTAATACGTGTGTAGAGAAAAATACAATCTTCCCTTTATCTGCATGTTCTCTCATCATTTCTTTCAAAATATATGCAGATTTCGGATCAAGCCCTGTTAACGGTTCATCTAAAATCCATACATCCGGCTCATGCACGAGCACACCAATAATAACAATCTTTTGCCTCATACCGTGTGAATAACTTTGAATTTGATCAGATAAAGCATTATAAAGATCAAACTTCTTCGCTAAAGACTCTATTCGTTCTTGCCTTACTTCCTTCGGCACTTCGTACATATCAGCCATAAAGTTTAAATATTCAATTCCTTTTAATCGTAAAAACATATCCGGGCTATCTGGAACATAGCCAAATGTTTTCTTCGCTTCCATCGGGTTTTTCATAATATCTTTACCATTGATTGTAATGGTCCCTTTGTCCACCCCATGAATACCAGTAATCATCTTAATTGTCGTTGATTTACCTGCACCATTCGGTCCTAAAAATCCGAATATTTCTCCGCTAGGTACAGATAAACTTAAATCTTTTACTGCGTAGTTAGATCCATTATAACTTTTTGACACATTCACAATTTCAATCATTACATCCAATCCTTTCCTTAATTACCAATTAACTATATTGATATTATAGCATACTTATATTTTCAGATTTTTACATTTTTCAGTTTTTTAACCTTTAAAATAAATATAAACTCCTAATCCAACGATTAAAACAACGGCTAGTATAATATAAATCATCGTAAGTCGTTTAATATTTCCTTTTGTCGCTTTACTATAATTCGCATCACCATTTCGCCCAATTAACACCGTTCCAATTACAGTAATCACTACAAGTAATATAACGATCATTATCCCAGTTAACATTTCTTCCTCCCCCTCCTTACAACCATTTTACGATATTTCCCTTTTTATTTTACAGAATATTTAACCTTTTTTACTATTATTATGAAATAAATCGCAAAACTATTATTACTATGAATTTCCATATGTGATATATTTATAACATATAGTGATTTATTTCTAACATCGAAAGGAGAATCTATCGTGAAAACAACTTGGATTAAATATTTAGGATTTCTCGGTTTCTTTGGGTTTCTCGGATTTTTTTACGAAAAAGGATTGTTTACTATGTTCTGTTTCTTCTCCTTTTTCACGACATATAGAAAAGTTCATCACGATGAGCTTTTTGAACAAATCGTCAATAAATCATGCCGCAATGCCTTTATCATTACATTACTAACAACAACTATCATTATGTTTATTGAAATGTTATTTCCGAATCCATTTTTACAAGAGATTGATATCGCTCTTATTTTCAGCACACTCATTCTTACATTCGGATTCTCTATCTTCTTTTACGATAAGCCTGTGGATGAAATGGAAGATGCACCATGGCGTTCGTAACGAAGATAAAAGAATACCGCGCCAAAGTGCATATGACGCAGGAAGATTTAGCGAAAAAGGTTGGTGTACGTCGTGAAACGATTAGCCATCTTGAAAAAGGAAAATATAATCCTTCCTTACAGCTTGCTCATGATATAGCGAGGGCACTTCATAGTACGATTGATAAGATTTTTATTTTTGAGGATTAATAAAGGGGTACTCAAAAAACTCTAACCAACAACTATTAAATATTTTATTATTGATGTTTTTGGACTTTTATTACTATATGGTTGCATATACATTATTCTTAATATACTCTAGTTAACAGCATGATTAATAAATCTTTTAGAGAATACCTTATGCTTTCTCTTTGTATGAATGCCGACAAGCAGATAAAAAAGGAGGCTAATCAAAATCAGCCTCCCTCCTCATTATTTATCCCACTAGTTACGGGCAGTAAGACTCCCACTGATTAAAGTTTCACTTTATCACCCATACAAAACCGCATGAAATACACCTAACAGTAAGTATTGATCCTCTATATAATCCTCATCATATACATTCATCTCGATGTAATACATATCTTCCTCAAGACGAATATTCCAATCTGCTATTACATAGCCCTTTCGTAATACCTTTCCAATCCCAAGTGAATTTTTGTGAACAACATATTCTTCTGTCTTATATGTAAAGGTAAATACGAAATTTGCATCCAATAACTTTCCGTCACATACAATTATTTCATGCTCTGCACCATTATTATCGATGTACGTTACTAAAATCTTTCTTTGGCGCCGCCTACTTGCATCCTTTGCAATGATGCGAATATTGTCCTTACTATCCTTTATTTCATAATTGATATTACTACCAA
>NZ_JBALMG010000039.1:0-45302 GCF_036963225.1 Bacillus sp. JJ783
ACAAGACTATGTATATATATCTTTATATCATATTCAATATTATAGATTTTTAAGAGAGTATGATGAAGAAATATTAAAACCAGATGTGGATTCTGTAATTAAGAGGGAATCACCTTCAATTTCTTTGAGAAAAGTATTAAGTACATCTAAAGGGATTTTTACAGAAATTTATGTGGCAGGAAATGCTCCAATACACGGTTATGTTACAAGTGTAATGAACGATTATATTGTTTTTTATAGCCCAGTTTATAGAACGGTATATATATCTTTAAAGCATTTGAAATGGTTAATTCCTTATAAAGAGAACCAAGTACCTTATTCCCTCAATAAAAATGAACTCCCCGTAAATCCATTAAATATTACTTTAGCTAGAACGTTTGAAGAACAGCTTATTAAAATGGCTGGGAGAATTATGGTGTTTGATTTAGGTGAGGAATCTAATAAAATTGGAAAAATGGCGAAAATTGATGAAGGACATATTGAAATATTAAAAGCACGTGACGCAAAAATGTACGTGAATATTCAACATGTGAAATCTGTCCATTGTCCGTAGGCTAGTTTAAAGGGCTGGCTTTTTCTTTTATATATGCGGAAGAAAAGGTCGAGCCTATTTGTTTACCGCTATTTGGGTATGAGGGGGAAAGCGAATTGAATATATAAGTATGTTACTATTTTTTACTTATGAAGAGGTAATCTTGTACGAAATTATAGAAAATCTGTACGAGCTATCTTTTATTGTATTCAATTCATTTTTTGAGGAAGTACTGCTCAACTAATCTATTAAAGGGGTTTTGTTTGTGGAGCAGTTTCCAAATGCGTTTTCGATTACATTACTTGGCAGTGCTGGTGGAGCAGCAAAAGCAGTGTTAGCAATTTTGAATCAAGCGGTAGTAAATGAAAAAGATCCAATTTATGAAGTTATAAAGAATGTGAACTTCCATTTGGTGGATATAAAACAAAAAGATAAAAGTTATTATGATGAGTTGTTTCCAAATCTGAAAGAGCAATTTTTTTTATATGAAATAAATCTTCAAGATGTAGTCAAATTTAAACAACATTTAAAAGAAAAAAGAACGAAGGTTGTTATTGATGTTTCAGGTGCAGATACGATTAGGGTACTGAGTTGTTGTAATGACCTTGGCATTTGTTATATTAATTCGGCTTTGGAAAATGAGGCGGTAGATCAAGACGATAGTTTACTTGGTTTTCAGCTTACGGAAAGGTATACGAGGTTTGAGAAGGAGAAAGAAACATTTACAAATACAAGAGCGATTATAGGCTCAGGTATGAATCCGGGTGTTGTTCAATGGATGGTTGTTGAACTTATGAAAGAACGTCCAAATGAAAAACCGCGAGCATGCTATATTGTAGAACATGATAATTCATTTTTGGGTGATAAAGGGCTAATAAAACCTCATACACTTTATGCATCATGGGCAGTAGAACGTTTTCTTGATGAAGCGATATGGAGTTATCCTATGTATATGAGTCATCATCGTCCACTTTATTTTTATGAGGATGTATATGCTTCAGAGTATAAAGTCAAGTTAGGTGAAAAAGAATTTTATGGTTGCTTAATGCCGCATGAAGAAGTTTTAATTTTGGGGAAATCTTTTAATATGGAAGTGGGTTTTCTTTATCGGATCAATGAGTATACAACAAACTTAATTAGACAGAACTTAGATAAAGTGGAAGATTTATGGGATTGGAATCGTAAAGTCTTTAATCCAGCAGAAGATGATATTATAGGAGAAGATTTAGTCGGTGTGTTACTCGTTTATGAACATAACGAGACATACATGTATAATGTAATGAATAGTAGCCAAGTTTTTCAAAAATATAAAACAAATGCGACGTACTTTCAAGTAGGGTGTGGAATTTATGCTGGCTTATGTAGTTTACTGTTTGATACTTTTGGACAAGGTGCTTATTATGTAGAAGAATTATTATTAAATACTGACAGTAAGTATGGGGAATATTTAAATTTATATATGAAGGATTTTGTAGTAGGACATAATAATTTTACAGATGGATTGCTAAATGATAGGGTAAGATGGATATAAATTGTGATTGAAAAGGAAGGAGCTGTATCTCCTTCCTTTTAGTATTAGAAGGTTACATGTTGCCCTGAAAGCAATTTCATAATTATAATTTAAAGAGATAATAGTTGAAATGTTTTTTTGGTATTGATCAAGAGGAGTTTTTATATGAACAAATACAAGAGCTTGATTTATGAAGAAAGAGAAGCTTTAAAAGTATTTATATTATTATTCTATATTATATTCTTTTTATATGACGCTATCTATTATTTCGTTTATCCTGCTATGAATATTAACGAAGCAAGGGTAGGGTGGCCAGAAGGTGGTATGGGAATAGGTGTATATATATTAGTAATATTGTTATTTCCTATTTCAATATATCTTCAAAAACAAGGTTATGTATATTTTGTAAAATATTTATTTTTAATTGGGTACATGCTTATTGATCTTATTAATAACTTAATGATTTATTTACACAGTGATCGTGTTTTTGAACAGGGAAATATGGTTGAAATATTTTTAATTTTATTTGCACCGATTTTCGTGAATAGAAAATATTTTTATTTCGTTTCCTGTAGTGTAATTGGAAAATATGTATTTTTTACTTTGATATTACAAGATGTAAAAGTTGTGATTCCGCTTGTATTATGTATATTCTTTTTCATCATTTCGCATTCTTTATTAAAGAGATTTCAATCTTATGTAAGGACAGTTGTTGAGATGATGAACAATATGAAAGAGACAGAAAATTTAGCTGTTATTGGGACTATGTCTACAACAATCGCTCATGAAATTCGAAATCCATTAACAGCTTTAAAAGGATTTACACAAATTCAAAAAGAAAGAAATCTTGAAGATACGATGAGCTATGAGATTATGCTGCAAGAAATTGAGAGAATTAATGAGTTTGTTAGTGAATTGATGTTATTAGGAAAACCGAAACCAACAAATTATGAAGGGTGTAATATACGGGAAATCCTTTTATATGTTGTGCAGTTAATGGAAAGCTATGCGACTCAATATAAAGTGAAATTTCATTTGCAAGTAGATGGAAATTTACCCGTTATAAATGGTGATGATAAGCAATTAAAACAAGTGTTGCTAAACATCATCAAAAATGGAATTGAATCGATGCCAGAAGGTGGGGATATTCAAATTCACGCATATGAAAAAGTTGGAGAGAACTTGTGTATTTCTGTTGAAGATCAAGGTTTTGGGATAGAAAATGAGAAAATAAAAAAGATCGGAAAAGCTTTTTATACAACAAAAGAGAATGGTACAGGCCTTGGATTAATGATTACATATAAAATTATTGAAGAACATCAAGGGAGTATCGTGATTCAAAGTAGTATGGGGGTAGGAACGAAAGTGGAAATTTATTTACCAACAGTGTAGTACATTAGACGAAATTACTTTTCAGAAAAGTGTTCTTGTTGTGTAAATATAAACATTTTATAAAATGTTTAAAGAAGGGTTTTTTTTATAAAACACTTCGTTTATAATGGAGGAAAATATCGACATAGAGCTTTTAGCTCATGTAACGGTTCGGTAGTGTTATGCAAAGAAAAGTAGGGGTGCACGCGCATCCTTTTTTCTATGCAGATATGATGAAAGGGGTGGTATGATGGAATTAACATTGAATTCAACTGTATGTTTACACACAATTCAATTTCGAAAAGAGAGATTAAATTATATTGTAAAAGATACAATTACAGGAGAAACATATGAAATGCCGCCACTTTGGATTGATGCACTAGCAATGATGCGTGACGGTTTTTCATTGGGAGAAATTGAGGAGAAATTAAAAGAAGAGTATCCGGCCGAAGAAGTAAATATGCTAACATTCACGAGGCAACTGTTAGAGCTAGAACTTGTCGGAATGGTAGATGGAGAAGAGATAGCTTGTACAAAGAAGAAAGATAAAGATTATTTAGCTTGGGTACGTCCAAGGGTGGAACAATTCTTTCTTAACTTAAATAAAAAATATAAAAGCAAAGGTCAAAAGTGATCTTTGCTTTTTTAGTGCAATAAAAAAATAGGTATTCACCCAAATAAAGATTTTCGCATATTGTAGCTTATGTAAGTAGAATGCTGCGAAGGAGTGAGTGCAGTGACAGGGAATGTATTGAATTATTATGCCGGTGGAAATACAGCTAGAGGATTTCACAGCTTATACGAAGAGAATTTGACGGGGTTAGACAGGTTGTTTATTTTAAAGGGAGGCCCAGGAACGGGAAAATCTTCTTTAATAAAGGCAATAGGGCGTGAATGGGTCGATAAAGGGTATAATATTGAATTTTTACATTGTTCTTCTGACAATAAATCAGTTGATGGTGTGATTATTCCAAAATTAAAAGTAGGGATTGTTGACGGTACATCACCGCACGTTATTGAGCCGAAAATGCCTGGAGTTGTTGAAGAGTATATAAATTTAGGTGTTGCTTGGGACTCAGATAAATTAAGAAAGCAGAAAATAGAGATTGAACGATTTGTTTCAGAAGCAAGCAAAGCCTTTCAAGCAGCTTACGGGTGTTTTAAAGAGGCGCTAGTTATACATGATGAGTGGGAGAAAATATATATTAATAACATTGATTTTAATAAAGCAAACGAATTAACAGATCAGCTTATACAGAAATTATTTGCAGATAAAGGCGGGAAGAAATCAATTGTGAAACATCGTTTCTTAGGGGCTGCTACACCGAAGGGAGCAGTTGATTTCGTTCCTAATTTGACAGAAGGGCTTCCGCATCGCTATTTTATAAAAGGTCGCCCAGGTTCTGGAAAATCAACGATGCTTAAAAAATTAGCTAAGGCAGCAGAAGAAAAAGGTTTTGAAGTAGAAGTGTATCATTGTGGATTTGATCCAAATAGTCTCGATATGATTATTGTAAGGGAATTAGGATTTGCCATTTTTGATAGCACAGCACCGCATGAGTACTTCCCAAGCCGTGAGGGGGATGAGATTATCGATATGTATGATCTCATTGTTGCACCAGGGACAGATGAAAAATATGCTACGGAAATTCGCGACGTTTCAATTCAGTATAAAACAAAAATGAATGAGGCGATGTCTTTCTTAGCAAAGGCAAAATCAGTTCGTGATAAATTAGAACGAATTTATATTTCCGCTATGGATTTTTCAAAAGTCGATGCATATAAAGAAGAAATCCAAAAAGAGATTGAACGAATTGCAATTACTGTAATCGAAAAGAAAAAATAGGTGTTTTGTTAGGCTGTCGGGAATTTTCTGACAGCTATTTTAGTATGTGGTAAAATTGGTCTTATATTTGTCGAATTTCCAGGGAAATGATCAAAAAATGGGGAGGGTATGAAATGAGAGAGAAAATTGAGTTGGAACTAGAAAGAATTGAAAAAGAGAATGATGTGAAAATTTTATTCGCTGTAGAATCAGGGAGCCGGGCGTGGGGATTTCCATCGAAAGATAGTGATTATGATGTTAGGTTTGTTTATATACACCCTGTAGAATGGTATTTATCAATCCATGATAAGCGTGATGTAATCGAATATCCAATTAGTGATGATTTAGACATAAGTGGCTGGGATCTTAAAAAGGCATTGCAATTATTTGCAAAATCTAATCCAGCGTTACTCGAATGGATTAGATCACCGATTTTTTATTCGGAAAACTCGAACCTTCCAGAAGAGCTTCAGCAAATGAGTGAAAAGGATTTTGATCCGAAAGCAACGATATATCATTACTTACATATGGCTTCAAAAAACTATCGTGAATTTTTGCAAGGTGAGAATGTAAAGTTGAAAAAGTACTTTTATGTATTACGTCCTATTTTAGCTTGTAAATGGTTAGAGGAGAAATCGACTTTGCCTCCTGTAGAATTTGATCGATTGATTACAGAATTAATATTAGAACGTAGCGTGTTAGATGAAATTGAAAAGTTATTAATAAAGAAAAAAGCAGGTACTGAATTGGACGTTGGATTGAAAATCGAGGTGCTAAATCAATTTTTAGAAGAACAAATTAATTATTATCAGCAATACGTGAAAGGCATTGAAAAGAGATTAGGGATTGATATTGAGAGTTTGAATACATTATTTCGAAATATGTTGTTTGAAGTATATGAAAAAGAGCACAAGTGAGTTTGTGCTCTTTTTTGTGTTTTAGGAGTAAAGAAAACGGCGCTAGTTACGATTAGTCTTACGAAAGGGAGTAAATGAAAATTCACGCTGAATCTGTAATTATTCGTTATCAACTCGTTTTAATGGTTGATCTGCTGGACCTTCCATAACATCCCCATCAATTGAAAAACGGGAACCGTGACAAGGGCAATCCCACGTACAATCACCGTTATTCCATTCAACTTCACAGCCGAGGTGTGTGCAAGTTGTATCGACGATATGTAATTTTCCTTCTTTATCTTTATAAGCACCTGCTCGTTTACCGTTGACATGTACAACAGATCCTTCGCCAACTTCAAGATCTTCTGGCTTACGTAATGCGGTTTCAATTTTTCCTTCAATTAAGTGTTTAGCAACATCAATGTTCTGAGAGAGGAAAGTTTTTATATCTGGATTTGCATGAAAGCGTGATGGTGCAAACAGTTCTTTATATGGACTGTGGACTTTTAGAATGGAGTCCTTCAGTAAATGAGCTGCTGCAGTTCCAGTCGTCATTCCCCATTTACGATATCCAGTTGCCACAAATATATTTGGATTCCTTTCGTTAATATGTCCGATATAAGGAAGCTTATCTAGCGTGATTAAATCTTGTGCTGACCATCTATAGGGAACTTCATCTACTCCAAAAGTTGCTTCAGCAAAAGAATAGAGTGCTTCGTAATGAAGCATCGTATTAATTCCTTGGCCTGTTTTATGGCTCTCTCCGCCAATCAATATCAGCTTTTCTCCATTGCTTGTCGTATAACGTATGGAGCGTTTTGGATCATCGATACTTAAATACATGCCCCCTGGGTAATCCGTTTTTGCTTTTATTGCGAGAGCATAGGAGCGTTCTGCGTACATTCGCGTAAAGAAAAAGCTATTAGCATCATAAAAAGGAAAATGTGAACAAGAGACAATATATTTACAAGTGATGCGATGGTCACCCTTTGTAATTACTTGTGGATAATCTCCTTTTTCCACATCAATAGCTGTTGTTTGCTCATAAACCATTCCGCCCATTTCCACAAACTTTTCTAAAAGTGTTTTTAAATAAAGGAGGGGATGGAATTGCGCTTGATTTTTCATCACAAGTGCAGATTGTACGGGAATAGGAATCGACAGAGAGTGAACATAGTCACAAGGTATATTTAATTTTTGATAGGCTTCATATTCTTTCGTTAAATTTCGCAGGCCACTATTGGTAGTTGTATATAAATACGAATCTTCATTTGTGAAATTACAGTCGATTTTATATGTTTGCACAGTATCACTTATGAATTGTAGAGCTTTGCTATTTGATTCGTAGTAAAGCCTGGCTTTTTCGACACCAAAATTGTTTATTAATTCATCATAAATAAGATCATGTTGAGCTGTTACTTTTGCGGTTGTATGCCCAGTTGTTCCATTTAAAACAGAACCAGAATCAATTAAAACGACTTTCATTCCTTCTTTAGCGAGTAAATAGGCGGTGGTAATGCCTGTAATACCAGCACCGATAACGGCAACTTCTGTCTTAATATTTTCGGATAAATGAGGAAAAGTAGGCAATTGAGTAGATTCAATCCAATAGGATGATGGTAACTGTGGAAATGTGTCATCTGTCATTTTGGAAACCTCCTAAATTAGAACAATTTTCCTTTTAATATTTCCATATTATATGGAATTCATGTATGTTGTTTTCGTAGCGTTCTATTTTATTAAATGAAAGATAAAATTATTTTAATATAATTATTTATTAGGGGCAGTATGAAGAAGTAGGATTTATATAAAGCTAAATTCAAATGATTACATTTGTTGATTACATAGAGAGTTCTTGAATAAGATAGAGTCTGTGTTGTTTAAGTGTATGTGTGTATATAGCGGATAAAGCCTTATGAAATCTATGCTTTTTCTTTAGTGAAATAAAGTATAATTATAAAAATATAACCAACTTTTATTACTAGGTCATAAAAGTTGTTGACAATATAGAAATTCTATTGTTATGATTCATCATGTGGAAAGGTTGATAGAGAGTAAAAAGAGAAATGTTTTTCATTGATAATAAAAGCGGAAAAATAAGTGACGATAGAGTGAGTATATTTTCCTTATGATAAATGCTTTTTGGAGCACCTAGTAAAATCAATCTGGAAGCAAGAATCAATATATGCAAGTTGCGCAGGGCGCGGCATAAGAAAGGGGCAAAAGGATGAAGGAGCTTCATACGTTTGGGTGGTATGCAGCGCGTGTATCACCACATTTGCCGAAAAAAGCATTTAAACCAGTTCCTACTCGTTTATTTGGTGGACTGGCTTATTTACTTGTGGCATTGGCTGGTTTAATAACGATCGGTGTATTTGAATTGAATGTGTGGGTAAATCTAGGAATTGCAATTGTTCTTGGATTATGTTTTGCTTCACTTGGATTTTTAGGACATGAAATTTTACACGGAACAGTTGTAAGGAAGGCATGGCTTCGTGATTTTTTAGGTGCGATAGCATTTATGCCATTATCAACTGGTCCAAAACTTTGGAGAAAGTGGCATAATGCAACGCATCATGTTCATACACAGCATGAAGAGAATGATCCAGATGCATGGCCGACATTTGAGAAACTGAAAAAGAGTAAGTTTTTGAGTTGGGTATATCGCATGCCTCTTCATGTACGTTCATTCTTTAGTTTTCTGTCACTAACAATTCAATTTACGTTACATTCGACTCGAATGTTCTTTCATTTTATAAAAGAATTTAAGTCATCCAATCAAAAATCTGTATGGCTACAACTTCTTTTGCCCTGGACAGTTTGGATTAGTTTATTGTTTATTATGGGACCTGCAAAGTGGTTCTTTGCATACGTGATTCCGTTGTTAATTGCTAACTTTATTGTAATGGCGTATATCGCAACAAATCACCGCTTAAATCCAATTGTTCCAGTAAATGATCCGTTAGCAAACTGTTTATCAGTAACAGTGCCGCGCTGGGTAGACGTTTTACATTTCAATTTCTCATACCATACAGAACATCATCTGTTTCCTGCTATGAGTTCTAAATACTATCCATTAGTAAAAGATAAAATTAAAGAAATGTGGCCGGAACGCTATCACGAAATGCCGATGACAAAAGCATTGGCAGCACTTTGGAATACACCACGTGTGTATTATCACGGAAGTGAATTAGTTGATCCGCATAGGGAGCATTTCTATGGTTCTTTAGGAAATGGATTGGATCCTCATAATATTTCATATCGTGAGGAACATATAGAGGAAAAAGAGACTATAAAAAAAGCAAATCAATAATAGATATATTTTACGATGAAAAAGCAAGCTCTCTTAGAGCTTGCTTTTTGTTATAAAGAAACTTCTTTCTTGTTCTTTGTCTTGACGTGGACAGAGTTATTTTCTTTCCGTTGTAGTCGTTTTTCTAGAAGACTAACAAAATAAGTAAATAGAAGAACTAGTGCGAGATAGTATAGACCAACGATTATGTATGTATCTAATTGTTGGAAGTTACCTGCGGCAATTGATAAACCGGATCCCCATAATTCGGACAATCCTACATAAGCAACGAGTGAAGAATCTTTTAATCCTATGATAAACTGATTCCCTAGAGGAGGAAGAGACAGACGAAATGCTTGTGGTAATATAATCCGGCGCATCGCTAAAGGGTAAGGCATACCTAAAGAGCGAGCAGCTTCTAATTGTCCCCGGTCAACGGATTGAATTGATCCGCGGAAAATTTCAGTAATATATGCACCGTTATGAATTGCTAAAGCAATTGCTCCTGCCCAAAAAGGGGTAAAAACAACAACGGATGTAATCCCAAAATAGAGAATGGCAATTTGAACAATTAAAGGTGTACCACGAATAATGGCGATGTATACATGAGCAATACTATTTAAAACCTTATTGTTAGAGATTCGAAAGAAAGCGACTAGTAATCCAATTAGTGAACCGAGTAATAGGGATGTTAATGTTAATTGTAATGTGACAATAGTAGCCTTTAAGAGTGTGGGATAGGTAGAGATAAAAATTTCAAACATATGTGTCACCTCATATCGTATGGATTTTAGTAGGGAATGAAATGCCCCACATAAAAAGTGGGGCATGATTTATGAAATCTTTGAATAGCCAACTTACTTTATTTTTGCCTCGTCTCCAAGAATATTACGCCCAAACCATTTCTTACTAATCTTTTCATACGTGCCGTCTTTAATGATTTCATCTAGCGCTTTATTTACCTTTTCGACCATGTCTTTATTGTCTTTATGAATAGCAATTCCCATTTCATCAAGGTTTAACGGTTTTCCAGCTTCTTTTATATTTGATTTACCTTCTTTAATCATACGAAGACCAACCATTTGATCAGTAATAACTGCGTCTACACGTCCTGGTTCTAAGTCCATAAGTGCAGTAATATCACTATCATATTCTGTAATTTGATCTGTATGTTTTGCAACAAGGGTTTTGAAAGTACTTGCTTTTACAACACCTATTTTTTTACCTTTCAAGTCCTCTGGAGAAGAGATAGATGTATTCTTTTTAGCTACAAAAATTTGTGCACCAGAGCGATAATATGGATTTGAGAAATTCACGGCTTTTAATCGCTCTTCTGTAATAGCCATACTTCCTAATATCACATCATATTTTTTTGATTGTAGACCTTGAATCAATGTTTCCCAAGGATTTGTAACAGGAACGGGTTTCATTCCCATCTTTTTCCCGAGAGCTTCACCTATTTCTACATCAAAACCGACAAGTTTCCCGTCATTTTCTTTATAGTTAAAAGGTTTGTATAAACCACTCATCGCATAACGAAATTCATTTTTACCATTAGATGAAGTAGTAGAGCTTTCCTTACTACAGGCTCCTAGTATGAAGGATGTACATAATGTAATACTCGCAACAATGGTTAATAGTTTTCTTTTCATAAAACCCCTCCTATATATTGATCATACGGATTGTTTTCAATATGCTATGGAGATATTTTATTTGGACAATTAGTTGTGTCCCGTATGAATGAATTTCTTTATGTTTGAAACAGAAGTTACATTATAAAACGTTGCGTAAAAATTGCTTTGCCCGTTCATGCGATGGAGCGGAAAAAAATTGCGCTGGCGAAGCATCCTCTACAATTTTCCCGTCATCCATAAAGATAACGCGGTCAGCTACATCTCTTGCGAAATTCATTTCATGAGTAACAATAACCATTGTCATTCCTTCTTCAGCAAGTTCTTTCATAACTTGCAACACTTCTCCAACAAGTTCAGGGTCTAAAGCTGAGGTAGGTTCATCAAATAGCATAATTTTAGGATTCATGGCAAGAGCTCGTGCAATCGCAATTCGTTGTTTTTGACCACCGGAAAGAAGGTGGGGAGTTACATCTGCTTTATCTTGTAGGCCGACTTTTTGTAGGAGTTGATTTCCAATCTCCTTTGCATTTGCTGTCTCCAATTTTTTTACGTGAATAGGTGCTTCTATGATGTTTTCTAGTGAGGTCATATGAGGAAAGAGGTTAAAGTGCTGAAAAACCATACCGACATTTTCACGGACTTTGTTTAAATTTGAATGCTTTGGATCAATTCGCTCACCTTGTAAGTGAATTTCACCTTCATCGTACATTTCTAAAAAGTTAAGACAGCGAAGTAATGTACTTTTGCCGGAACCACTGGCACCGATTAAAACAACAACTTCTTTTTCTTTTACTTCTAAATCAATTCCTTTTAAAACATCAAGTGATCCGAATGATTTTACTAGATTTCGAACTTGAATCATACAAAACCCCCAGTCAAAAATATATTTACAAATGTTGCCCCGTATTTCTGTTATTAGTCATAAATTGTCAGAATCCTTTATTTTTTTCGGGGGATTTGATATTCAAGGGAATAATGATTTTAAAAATCCCTATATCTTTCTATAACGAAAATATGGATAATAATATATAGGCAGTACATATATTGCTTATAAAAAGGGGGAAGAAGAGATGGAAAAAGAAAGGAAAACATTTTCCTTTGGCTTACGTACACAACTTATGCTATTCACTACAGTTTTAGCTTTCATTACATATTCAACAAGCTTATTTTTTATTTACGTTATATATGATTATTTTCAAATTTATGTAAGTCGAACTGTTTATAATATTATCGTTATGTTATTAGGTGTAGTATGGTCTGGAATTTTAGCGTATGGAGCAGCAATATTTTTAATTAAACCACTTCGAAAGTTGGAGGAAGCTGCAAGGAAAGCGGCTGATGGTGATATTCGTGAAGATGTCCCGTTGCCAAAAGTAGATGATGAGATTAAATCTTTAAGTGTTGCATTTAATATGATGCTAGGGAACTTAAGGGGCATGGTAAAAAATATTGATACTACATTTTCGTATACAAATAATCAAGTTCAGCAAATTAGAAAACAAACAGGGGAAGCGACGAAGCAAGCACAAGGTGTATCTGAGACCCTTGCAGAGATTTCTTTCGGCGCGGAGCAATCAGCAGCATCGATTCAGGCGATTGTTTCTACTGTTGATACAACAACTTCTATTGCAAGTGAAGTAGAAGAAAAGGCGAAACAGTCTGATGACTTGTCTTCAGAAATGGTTCAAGCTTTAGGACAAAGTACACGTGTCTTTAATTCTTTAATTCAAGGTATTCAAACATTGGCGAAAGAAAATGAAGATTCGATGCGAAATGTACAGCAGTTAGAAGAACGAATGAAACAAGTTGAACATATTGTTTCTGTTGTGAGTGAGATTGCTAGCCAAACCAATTTATTAGCACTCAACGCCTCTATTGAGGCAGCTCGTGCAGGAGAACATGGAAGAGGCTTTGCGGTTGTAGCAGAAGAAGTACGTAAACTTGCTGATGAAAGTGATCATTCTGCAAGAAACATATCGCAGTTATTACGGAATATGCAAGATGAAGTGCAACAAGTCGCGATGAAAATGACCGAGCAAGTGAAAAAAGCTAAAGAAGAGGCGAAACGCGGGGAAGCTACAGAATTAATTTTAAAAGAAATGTCATCAAGTATTATGGAAGTAGCCGATGCAACCAAGCAAATTAGTAGTTATATGAATGAACAAGTGAGTCACATTCATCAAACAGGAGCACAAACAAAGGCTGTAGCAGCAATTGCTGAGGAAACGTCAGCTGGTTCACAAGAAGTGACACGTGTAACGAGACAACAATCTAAAAACATGGTGATAATCGATCGATTATTAAAGGATTTAGAGAAGCAAGCAGCTGATTTGAAACAAACGATTGAACGATTTTCAATGTAAAAAGGAAGAACAGAATTCTGTTCTTCCTTTTTACGTATGGAAAGGAGGAATGCTTTGTTGAAAACGAAAAACATTACAAGGGTCATATGCTGTCTTCACTTTACGCAACCTTTGAAAATTAGAGCCATAATAACTAGTTTGCCAATTTTTTATGTCGATATCGGGCCAATTGACATAGTCTCCTAGTGTGTAAGGATCTAAGCTTTCCCGTAAATCTTTAACCCAGCGTATATTTCGGTTTTCTTCATCGTTGCATTTCCAAGAAGTAATATATTCTTGAGCAATAATTGCCTTGCGGTGGAAATAAGCTGTTTCATTAGGGGAAATGTTTTCTACAGCACCTACGAGTGATTGGTGCCAAATACTCGCATCTTTATTTGGTGCATGCGAAAGAAAATGTTGCATGATTTGAATGCCTTTAGGGGGAATCGTTTTATATACATAGGAACCAGAGCGCTTAAATTTTTCAGGGATATTACCACTATTAAAGAATTGAACAGCCTTTATATAAGGAACTTCATCTATAAAGAGAGAGGGGTTACCAGTTTCAAGAAGAGGAAATAATAGAGGATAGAGTTCAGAGGGAGAGCCAACAAATTCACCTTTCACCTCGATTTTATTTCGTTGTTTGGAGAATAATTCAATTGATGAGGTGAGACGTTCATCTATATAAGGTGCCCAGTTTTGCCAAGCTTGAAATGCAGCAATAAAGTCTTCCCATTCCCATGTAAGCGAGAAAATTGAGACGTTTTTTATAGGATGGACTCGAAAAGTTAAGGAAGTAACAATCCCGAAATTCCCACCCCCACCGCCGCGGCATGCCCAAAAAAGGTTAGGGTTTTCTTGTTCATTTACACGAATGAGTTTTGCACCAAATTTTCCGCACGCTTGTACCATTTCGACTTCTAATAATTGATCACATGTTAGTCCAAATAAGCGTGAAAGCATACCGATGCCACCGCCAAGTGTTAATCCAACGATACCAACACTTGCACTTGTGCCAGCTGGTATTGTAACACCGTATTTCCAAAGTTCTTTATAAACAGTGCCAAGATTTGCACCCGCTTCAATTGTTGCTGTTAATTTCCCTGTATTAACCGTAATTTGCTTCATTTCACTCACATCAATAATAAGTCCTCGATTTAAAAGAGAGAAATTTTCATAGCTATGCCGTCCGCTTCTTAAGCGAAATGGTACATGATGCTCACGTGCCCACTTTAAGGCGTTACACACATCATTTTTATTTTGACAAAAAACAATAATGCAAGGGAGTTTTGGAATACTTAAATTTAAGTTTATTCGAGCTACGTCATATTCAGGATCTGAAGGAACGACGATACGACCAGTTAATTTTGTTTGTTTCAATTTATATCTCCTTTCTGAAATAATATGAGCTTGTATTAGTATATGAAGAGTATATTTAACACGCATGGACGAGAAGAGGAGAAGGATTAGATTTATCCCGTTATTTGCCAAGCAGTAAGACAATCCGGCTGAAGCAAGAAGATAGGGCTGCTCGTAAAAGCCCGATTGGTAAGGGCTAATTATCAGTGGGGAATGGACACCCCCACTGATTAAAGTTTCATTTTACCTTTGCGAGAAATAAATAAAGCATAAGAATAAGGAATCTACATGGAGTTCAATGAAAACAGTTGCAAACTCTCCATATTTTGTTATGATAGTGTTACGAAAACGTTTGCATAAAAAATAGAGATGCAAAAGGAGAGAGTTATTATGAAGAAAACATGGTGGAAAGAAGCAGTTGCTTATCAAATTTATCCACGTAGCTTTATGGATTCAAATGGTGATGGTATTGGAGATTTACAAGGTATTATTGCAAAACTGGATTATTTAAAAGATTTAGGTATAGATGTAATTTGGATTTGTCCAATGTATAAGTCACCTAATGATGATAATGGCTATGATATTAGTGATTATCAAGACATTATGGATGAATTTGGTACAATGGCAGATTTTGATGCTTTACTAGATGAAGTTCATAAGCGTGATATGAAGCTTATTATTGATTTAGTTATTAATCATACGAGTGATGAACATCCATGGTTTATTGAATCGCGTTCATCTAAAGACAATCCGAAGCGTGATTGGTATATTTGGCATGATGGTAAAGATGGTGCGGAACCAAACAACTGGGAAAGTATTTTTAATGGTTCGGCATGGGAATACGATGAAGTAACAGGACAATATTATTTACATTTATTCTCACGTAAACAACCAGATTTAAACTGGGAGAATAAAGAAGTTCGCGAAGTGTTATACGATACGGTTAATTGGTGGCTTGATAAAGGAATTGATGGTTTCCGTGTGGATGCGATCAGTCATATTAAGAAAGAAGATGGCCTCAAGGATATGCCAAATCCAAAAGAATTAAAATATGTGCCATCTTTTGATAAACATATGAATGTGGATGGTATTCAACCTTTATTAGAAGAGTTAAAAGAAAATACATTTTCTAAGTACGATATTATGACTGTTGGTGAAGCTAATGGCGTTAAAATTGAAGATGCTGAGCTTTGGGTTGGAGAAGAGCAAGGTAAATTCAATATGGTATTCCAGTTCGAGCATTTAAGCTTATGGGATGCAGAAAAGAAGAAAGATCTTGATGTTGTAGGGTTGAAAAAGGTATTAACGAAATGGCAAAAAGGATTAGAAAATAAAGGATGGAATGCTTTATACATTGAGAATCACGATAAACCACGTATCGTTTCAACGTGGGGAGATGATAAACAATATTGGCGTGAAAGTGCAACAGCTTTAGGAGCGATGTATTTCTTTATGCATGGTACACCATTTATTTATCAAGGACAAGAAATTGGTATGACAAATGTTCAGTTACCAAATATTGAAGATTACGATGATGTAGCAATTAAAAATTTATATCGCGAGAAAATTGCAGAGGGCGTATCACATCAAGATATGATGGAAATTATATGGGCTTCTTGCCGCGATAATTCACGTACACCTATGCAGTGGAACGATGAGATGAATGCTGGTTTCACAACAAGTACACCTTGGTTTGGCATGAATCCAAATTACAAAGAAATTAATGTTGAAAAGCAAAAAAATGAAGAAAAGTCTATTTTCAATTTCTATAAGAAAATGATTGCCTTGAAAAAAGAGCACGATGTGTTGAACTACGGTACGTACGATTTACTTTTAGAAGATGATCCACAAATTTATGCGTATACACGTACGTTACAGGATGAAAAAGTCATTGTAATTAGTAATATCTCAAAAGAGGAAGCTGTGTATAATGAGAGTTTATTCGCATTAGAACGCAAACGTTTGCTTTTAAATAACTATGAAGTTGCGGAACATGAACAAATAACTACAATCACGTTAAAACCTTATGAAACAAGGGTTTATCGCATTTTATAATGAAAAAGGATGCTCCTTGAGCATCTTTTTTTATGAAAAAAAATAAATTTCTATTGCAATGTGAAAACGCTTTTATTAAAATAGATTTATGAAAACGGTTGCGTAAAGAGAAAAAAGTAACATAAGGAATCGTTTTCATAAGAGAAACAGAAATTATAATTTAAATCATTATGTTGTTATAAATAAAGGGGAGGAAGAACAGATGAAAATTACGTCTTTTGATTTTTGGCAAAAGTTCGGGAAGGCATTATTAGTTGTTGTAGCTGTAATGCCAGCAGCGGGCTTAATGATTTCGATCGGTAAGTTAATTGGGATGTCTGCTGGGGATATTAACGCAGTTCATACAATTGCTCGAGTAATGGAAGACATCGGTTGGGCAATTATTACAAATCTACACATTTTATTCGCAGTAGCAATTGGGGGATCTTGGGCGAAGGATCGCGCAGGTGGTGCATTTGCAGCACTATTAGCATTCGTCTTAACAAACAGAATTACAGGAGCTATCTTTGGCGTAAACGCTCAAATGTTAGCGGATTCAAAAGCGACAGTTTCTTCATCATTAGCAGGTGATTTACTTGTAAAAGATTATTTCACTTCTGTACTTGGTGCACCAGCATTAAACATGGGAGTGTTCGTAGGGATTATCACAGGTTTCTTAGGAGCTACTTTATATAACAAATACTACAATTATAATAAACTGCCACAGGCACTAGCATTCTTTAATGGAAAACGATTCGTACCATTCGTTGTAATTGTATGGTCTACAGTCACTGCGATTGTATTATCACTTGTATGGCCATTTATCCAAAGTGGATTAAATGAATTTGGTCGCTGGATTGCAGCATCTAAAGACAGTGCACCAGTTGTTGCACCGTTTGTATACGGAACGTTAGAACGTTTATTATTACCGTTTGGATTACATCATATGTTAACGATTCCGATGAACTACACAGAGCTAGGCGGAACATATACGATGTTAACTGGTTCAAAAGTTGGACAAATTGTAGCAGGACAAGATCCATTATGGCTTGCATGGATTACAGATTTAAATAACTTATTAGCAAATGGAGATACGAAAGCATATAACGACTTATTAAATAACGTTGTACCAGCTCGTTTCAAAGCTGGACAAGTTATCGGCTCAACAGCAGCGTTAATGGGGATTGCATTTGCGATGTTCCGTAATGTTGATAAAGAAAAACGTGCAAAATATAAACCAATGTTCTTATCAGCTGCATTAGCAGTATTCTTAACAGGTGTAACAGAACCAATTGAATTCATGTTCATGTTTATTGCACCAGTATTATATGTTGTGTATGCAATTACAACAGGACTTGCATTCGCATTAGCAGATTTAATTGATTTACGTGTTCATGCATTTGGATTTATTGAGTTAATTACACGTACACCAATGATGGTCAATGCAGGATTAACAAGAGACCTAATTAACTTTGTCATTGTTTCATTAGTATTCTTCGGTCTTAACTTTACGTTATTCAATTTCTTAATTAAAAAATTCAATTTACCAACACCAGGGCGTGCAGGTAACTATATTGATAATGAAGATGAGTCATCAGAAGGAACAGGAAATGTACAAGACGGTTCATTAGCAACAAAAGTTATTGATTTATTGGGCGGAAAAGATAATATTGCTGACGTAGATGCTTGTATGACACGTTTACGTGTAACAGTAAAAGATTTAGATGTTGTTGCACCAGAAGCAAAATGGAAGCAAAATGGTGCTTTAGGACTTATTGTTAAAGATAAAGGTGTACAAGCCGTATATGGCCCGAAAGCTGACGTATTAAAGTCAGACATTCAAGATATGTTAGGTGCGTAATAATATGAAATTGCTAACTTTAAATTGTCACTCTTGGCAAGAAGAGAATCAAATTGAAAAAATAAAGTATCTTGCTAAAGCAATTCAAGAAGAAGATTATGATGTGATCGCATTGCAAGAAGTAAGTCAGTCTATACAAGCTGAAAATGTATGCGGTAACAAGAAAAAAGATAATTTTGGACTTTTACTGCTAGAAGAGTTAAGAGCATTAAATGTAAAAGAATACAATATTATTTGGGATTTCTCTCATATTGGATATGATGTGTACGAAGAAGGATTAGCAATTATAACAAAGCACAACATTGTAAAGGAAGATACGTTCTTTGTCTCAGAAAATAAGGATACAACGTATTGGAAAACACGCAAAATTGTAAGTGCAACAATTGCTTATAATGATAAGAATATAACGTTTTATTCTTGCCATCTCGGTTGGTGGAATGATGAAGAAGAATCATTCAAAGACCAAGTTGATCGTTTAATGGAGCGTGTAAATAGCAATGAACTTTCCTTCTTAATGGGTGATTTTAATAACAATGCTCGTTTGGAAGGAGAGGGTTATGAGTATACGATGCAAAAAGGTTTATATGACACATATGAACTAGCGATAGAGAAGGATGAAGGAACAACTGTCCAAGGAGAGATTGCTGGTTGGGATGAAAATAAACAAAACTTACGAATCGACCTAATATTAAGCAATCAAAGTAAAACAGTTAATTCTTCAAAAGTCATTTTTAATGGAACAAATCGAAATGTAATTTCTGATCATTTCGGTGTAGAAGTACAATTAGATATATAATAGAAGAAACCCTCACAGATAATGAAAAGCTGGGAGGGTTTTTTGATAAATACAAGTATTCCCAAGAGAAAATACTTGTATTTTTTATGACATTTCCTATATATTTGTTATTATTGAATGTAAAACTAATTTGGTCATTTTGTATGCATACTTTTTTTACTTCGTTATATAATGAAGTAAGTGAAATATTTAATGGGAAAAATAGTATGTTTTCGTTTAATCCACGATGTAGAAAGTGATATAATTGCAAAATGTATGTATCATTTTCTAAAGAAAGAAAAATATATAATTAGGTGATTGCTTATATGAAACAGATTTGGCGTATTTATAAGACAGATTTACGGAATGTAGCCAAACATTGGGCTGCAATTGTTATTGTTTTAGGGTTAATGATTTTACCATCGTTATATGCATGGTTTAACATCAAAGCTTCTTGGGATCCTTACGGAAATACGAAAGGAATCCAGATTGCAGTTTCTAACCAAGATGTTGGATCAAATTTAAGAGGGAAAGATATTAACATCGGGAAAGAAATTGTAGATTCACTTAAGAAGGACAAAAATTTCGGGTGGAAGTTTGTTGATGAAAAGCAAGCAATTTATGGAGTAGAGCGTGGAGATTATTCCGCAAGTATTACTATTCCAAAAGATTTTTCTGAAAAGATTGCAACAGTCTTGAATGAAAATCCACAGAAGCCGGAAATTGATTACTATGTAAATGAAAAGGTGAATGCCATTGCACCGAAGATTACAGCTAAAGGTGCATCGGGTCTTACAGAAGAGGTTAGTAAAAACTTTGTTAAAACAGCAAACGGTGAGATTTTTAAAATCTTTAATGACCTTGGAATCGATTTAGAAACTAACTTACCAAGTATTGAGAAGGTCAAGGATCTTGTATTTAAGTTAGAAGCGCAGTTCCCAGAAATGAATACACTTGTGGATAAGGCATTAGATGATGCGACTCGAGCAGAAGATGTTGTGAAAGTAGCACAGAAAGAGTTGCCAGTTGTAGAAAGTGTTATTAATGATGGGCAAGAAGCGTTAGGGAATTTAGATAAATTCTTTGCGAGAAATGATGAAACATTGAAACGTGCTCCAGAAACTATTAAGAATAATTTAATTGTAATGCAAAAAGGTTTAGATGGTGCGGCGGCAATTACGGATTACTTAAAAAATCCGGCATTTGATTTTAATCTGACACTTCCAGATCCAGCTAAATTACCAGAGTTACCTAATATAACTATTCCACAAATACCAACGCTTCCAGAGTTACCGCAAGTGAATGGTGAGGGATATAAAAATATTGCTACAAATATTGATCAAACTGTAAACAATGTTTTCAATTCTACTCGTGTTGGAACGGCATATGTGAAAAGTGTTATGGATGGGCTTCAAAATAAGGGTGTGGACCCAACTGTAGCTCAGAAAAATGTTCAGGATGCTTCAAAACTTCTCCAAGACCGTATTGATAGTGTTTCATATTTAATTGATTTCTTTACAACTTTTAAAGAATCAGCTTCAACGGACTTTGGTAAGCAGTTCTTTGGAAACAGAGCGGAAAGTCTAAAAGTGCTTAAAAATTCTATGGTGGATGCTAACAATAGAGTTAAGCATGTAGGGGATTTAATTAGTTCTGGTCAAGAAGTTAAACAAGATGTACGAGATGCTGTAAATCAAAAATTAGATGCAGTAAATAATTTAGTAAATCAAGCTGAAAAAGACTATAATGCAACATTTGTAGCTGACTTTGAAAAAGCAGTAAGCACAGCTGAACAATTGAAAAATAAGGCTGAAAATGTACAAGGAGATGCTCAGCAGCTAAGAGGCAATTTAAATCAAGATATAAACAAAGCTAATGAGATATTAAACAATGGTAGAGAGAACTATGATCAGGCTGTAACGGATTATGCAAAACTAAAAACTAATCTTGAAAAAGCAACAGCAGACTTAAGTAACAAAGGCGTTAATGGATTAGATTCCACAAAAGTAGCCTTAAATGATTTAAATGGACAGTTCCAAGCAGGATGGAATTTAGTTAATGATATGATTCCGGTTATGGAAAGTACAAATAAAATTTTGGCCGATGTGAATAGTGGTAAAAATCTTAATGGCACAATTGCTAAGTTAAATAAGGCAAAAGATGGTTTGCAAAAAGGAATGGATTTAACTGATAAAGGAATTGACGCTATTAATAAAGGTCAAAAACCAGCAGCAGATGTTATTGAAAGTATTAATCAAGTATCTAAAAGTGTTTCAGGACAAATAGGTGACATCTTAGCTAATTACGATTCAGAAATTGTTCCAAACTTTAACGCAGCAATTGCTCGTACAAAAGAGATGTCTAAAAATACATCTCAAATTTTAGGCGAGGCAGATAAGAAGCTTCCAGATGTGAAAAAATTACTTGAAGACTCATCAAAAGGCTTAGTAGATGGTCAAAAGAAAATTGCAGATATTAAAGCTGAAATGCCAGCTACTGAGAAAAAGATTAAAGAATTAGCAGATAAAATTCGTGATTTTGAATCAGAAGAGGATATAAAAGACATCATTCGTTTATTGAAAAACGATGTTGAAAAGCAAAGTGATTACTTTGCGAATCCAGTAAATTTAAAAGAGAATAAATTATTTGCGATGCCGAACTACGGTTCAGCAATGTCACCATTCTATACAGTGCTTGCATTATGGGTAGGCGCATTATTAATGGTTTCATTGTTAACAGTGGAAGTACACGAAGAAGGCGCGAATTATAAGAGCCATGAAATATACTTCGGACGTTTATTAACATTCTTAACGATAGGTCTTTCACAAGCGTTTATCGTATCGATGGGGGATATATTCTTACTCGGTACGTACGTAGTCGATAAGTTTTGGTTTGTGTTATTTAGTTTATTTATTGGGGGAGTATTTGTTTGTATCGTGTACTCACTCGTTTCTATTTTCGGAAACGTTGGGAAATCGATGGCGATTATTTTACTTGTACTACAAGTAGCAGGATCGGGTGGTACGTTCCCAATTCAAATGACACCACCTTTCTTCCAAGCACTGTATCCGTTCTTACCGTTCACATATGCTATTAGTGCAATTCGTGAAACAGTAGGTGGAATGCTTTGGGATATAGTAACTAGAGATTTGCTTGTGTTAAGTGCTTTCGTAGTAATCATGGTTGTGGCTGCATTATTACTGAAAAAACCAATTAACAAATCAAGTGAAAAGTTTGTTGAGAACGCAAAAGGAAGTAAAATTATTCATTAAAAATAAAAGGTTCCTACCGATAGTGGTAGGAACCTTTTTGTTTAATCAAATTTTAATTTCTTTAATGCTTCTGCGAATGGATTGTTTAATGGTTCTTCTTCTTTGTTCTGTTGTTTCATATATTTTTGGACGTCACGTTTATCAGCTTTGCTGCCGGATTCTTTTTTACGTCTTTCTTGGAAGGTAGAAAGTTTCTCACGATAGCCACATTTACATGCGAAAATTTGGCCCGCTCCTTCACCACGAAGTTCTAGTTTCTTTTTACACTGAGGACAGCGTGCGTTTGTAGTGCGGGATACATTTTTACGGTGACCACATTCGCGGTCTTGGCATACAAGCATTTTACCTTTTTTACCGTTTACTTCTAACATTGGTTTACCACAGTCTGGACAAGACTTCGTTGAAATGTTGTCGTGCTTATATTTTTTATCGCTTGATTTAATTTCAGTAACAATTTCCTTCGTATAGTTCTTCATTTCTGAAATGAATACTTCTTTCTTTAACTTTCCTTTAGCGATAGCTTCTAACTTTTGCTCCCATTCACCAGTTAGTGTAGGAGATTTCAGTTCTTCTGGCACTAAATCAAGTAACTGACGGCCTTTTGAAGTAATATGAATATCTTTACCACGTTTTTCAAGTAAGAACGAATTGAATAACTTGTCGATAATATCAGCACGTGTAGCTACAGTACCTAATCCACCAGTTGATTTTAATGTATCCGCAAGTTGTTTGTTTTGCGTATCCATGTATTTTGTTGGGTTTTCCATCGCTGAAAGTAATGTTGCTTCATTAAAACGTGCAGGTGCTTTCGTTTGACCTGATGTTTGGACAATTAGTTTTACGTTTAATGTGTCGCCTTTTTCGATGCGAGGTAAGATTTGTTCTTTTACATCATCGATTGCATCATCATCTTCAAATCGATTTTCATAAACCTCTTTCCAACCAGCATGTAAAATCGTTTTTCCTCGTGCGATGAACGTTTCGTCACCAATTTTCGTGCGCAATGTTAGTTGTTCATATTCAAAGACCGGGAATAAAACAGCTAAGAAACGTTTTACAACTAAGTCATAAATTTTACGCTCTTTATCTGTGAAAGCTGAGAAGTTTACATAGCTCTCTGTTGGAATAATTGCGTGATGATCACTTACTTTACTATCATCAACAAATGATTTATTAGATTTTACAGGTTTCTGCAATACTTTATGTGCTAAAGGACGGTATTCTCCAACTCCACAAGCCTTCAGACGCTCTGGAAGTGTTCCGACAATATCAGATGAAATATAGCGTGAATCTGTACGAGGGTACGTTAAAACTTTATGCTGTTCATATAATTTTTGCATAATGTTTAATGTTTCTTTCGCAGAGTAACCAAATATTTTATTCGCATCACGTTGTAGCTCAGTTAAATCGTAAAGACCAGGAGCGAACGATTTCTTTTGTTTTTTATCAATGTCTACAACAGTAGCGTTTTGCTTACTAATTTTGTTCACGATTGCATCAGTTTTTTCTTTATTAAAGCTACGGCTATTTCCTTTTGTATCTTGCCAAGTTAGCTTTAATCTCTCAGCTGTTTGAGCTTCGATACCATAGTAAGTTTGAGCTTTGAAATGTTTGATTTCATCTTCACGGCTTGCAATCATGGCTACAGTAGGTGTTTGAACACGACCACAATTTAGTTGGGCATTAAAGCGAGTAGTTAATGCTCGAGTCGCATTAAGCCCGATATACCAGTCAGCCTCTGAACGTGCGACAGCCGAAGCATATAGATTTTCATATGCTTTTCCTGGTTTTAAATTTGCGAAGCCATCTTTAATTGCTTTATCGGTAACAGATGAAATCCATAGACGTTTAATCGGTTTCTGCATTTTAACTTTATCGATAATCCAGCGTGCGACCAACTCTCCCTCACGACCGGCGTCAGTAGCTATAATGATTTCATTTACATCTTTTCTAATAAGCTGACTTTTCACAGCGTTAAACTGTTTCCCTGTTTGTTTAATAACTGTTAATTTCAAACGCTCCGGTAGCATCGGTAAATCTTCTAAATTCCAATTTTTATATTTCACATCATAGCTTTCTGGATCAGCTAATGTAACGAGATGACCTAAAGCCCAAGTTACAATATATTTACTACCTTCAAGATAGCCGTTTCCTTTTTTATCACATTTCAGTACACGCGCGATATCACGTGCAACAGAAGGTTTTTCAGCAATTACAATACTTTTTGCCATTTAATCGAACTCCTTTATTAACTATATATCGTCTAATATACCACAGTTTTCAAGAGGGAATGTAAAGGAGCCCCCTACCTTATAGGAGGCCACTGAAAAACGTAAGTTTTTCAGTGGCCTCATTTATTGCGCTTATTGTTTTATCAGTTGCGTCTATTTTCATTGGTGTAAAAGATGTTAGTCTGAATGATATTTTGCATATGGAAAGGTAAAGAGCTTGTTATTTTACTAGAATAAGAGTAGACTCTGAAGTAAGTGAATAAGAAGCACATGGGGGTTTGTGGATGCAAACTGAGAGTATGACTAATAGTCCGTCATTGACCATTTGAACCTGTTGGATAATGCCAGCGTAGGGAGAGTGTAAAAGCACATGTTCAGGCACTTTGCGTACGCGCAAAGTGCCTTTTTGTGTATCTCCCATCACTATAGTTAGGAGATGAAAAGGATGAATATGAAAGAAATTAGTAAAGTAGTGGATTTGGTAAGAGAGTCTAATCCGCTCGTTCATAATATTACAAATGTTGTTGTAACGAATTTTACAGCAAACGGTTTGTTAGCATTAGGGGCATCGCCTGTAATGGCGTATGCAAAAGAAGAAGTAGCAGAAATGGCTAGCATTGCAGGAGCCCTTGTATTAAATATGGGTACACTTCGTCCTGAAGAGGTAGAAGCGATGTTACTTGCTGGTAAATCAGCAAATACGAATGATGTACCAGTATTGTTTGATCCAGTTGGGGCAGGAGCAACTTCTTATCGAACAGAAGTTGCGAGATATATTCCAGCTGAAATCGATTTAACGATAATTCGTGGAAATGCAGCTGAAATTGCTAATGTTATTAATGAGAAATGGGAAATTAAAGGTGTAGACGCTGGTACTGGAAATGGTAATGTTGTAAATATTGCAAAACAGGCAGCGGATGAATTAAATACAGTTTCGGTGATTACTGGAGAAGAAGATGTTGTTACAGATGGAGAGCGAACTATTCTTATTCGAAATGGCCATCCTATTTTAACGAAAGTTACTGGAACAGGTTGTTTACTAACTTCTGTAATAGGAGCATTTGTAGCGGTAGAAAAGGATTATGTAAAGGCAGCAGTAGCCGCATTAATATTCTATGGGGTAGCAGCAGAAATAGCGGCTTCGAAAACAGTAGAGAATGGACCAGGAAGTTTTCAAATTGAGTTTTTAAATCAGTTAGCGAATACAACTTCAGATGATATTGAGAAGTATGGAAAGATTGAGGTTATCCAGTAAGGAGGGGAACTAGATGTCGCGTATTACAATGGATGAAATGTCTAGGTTATTACGAGTATATTTTATTATGGGAAGTAACAATTGTACGAAGGAGCCACTACAAGTATTGAGAAATGCACTAGAAGGTGGGATAACAATTTTTCAATTTCGTGAAAAGGGAGAAGGGGCTTTAGCGGGAGAGAAACTTATTGATTTTGCGAAGGAACTACAAGCGCTTTGCAAGGAGTACGGTGTACCATTCATCGTAAATGATGATGTGGAACTAGCCCTCGAGTTAGATGCAGATGGCGTGCATGTTGGACAAGATGATGAAGGAATTACATCTGTTCGTAAAAAAATGGGAGATAAAATTATTGGAGTATCTACACATACAATTGAAGAAGCACGCTGGGCGATTGAAAATGGAGCCGATTATTTAGGAGTTGGTCCAATTTTCCCGACGAGTACGAAAAAAGATACGAAAGCGGTTCAAGGAACGAAAGGTCTAAAGTATTTTAGGGAACAAGAGATTACAATACCGATCGTTGGGATTGGTGGGATTACAATTGAAAATACTGCTTCTGTTATAGAAGCGGGTGCGGATGGTGTTTCAGTTATTTCAGCGATTAGCTTAGCAGAATCTGCGTATGAAAGTACGAAGAAATTAGCTGAGGAAGTAAATAAGAGTTTGTAGAGTCGCAAAATGGGTTGTTTCGTTTATCCTGCTATTTGTGGGAGCCCTGCTGCCCGTAAAGGTCCGATTGGTGAGGGCTAATAATCAGTGAGGGATGAACAAAATCCCCACTGATTAAAGCTTCACTTTATTTAAACAAACGTTTGATTAAAAAAGCACAAACCCTTTAGAATTGTAGGTTTGTGCTTTAATTTAAAACATAATTGAAATTAAGAGCATTCCAATTCCGATAGAAGTGAATGTTGCAATTAGGCCCGGAATCATAAAGCTATGATTTAATACATATTTACCGATGCCTGTTGTACCAGTACGGTCAAAGTTAATGGCAGCAACGATTGTTCCATAGTTTGGAATGAAGAAGTATCCATTTACTGCAGGGAACATTGCAATAAGTAATGCCGGCGGAATACCAAGTGATAGTCCAAGTGGCACTAAAGCACGAACTGTTGCTGCTTGGCTATACAGTAAAATAGATAGAATGAATAGTGCAATAGCAAATAGCCATGGTGCACTTGTCACTAAGTGTTGAATTGATCCTTGAATTATATTTAAGTTTCCGTTGAAGAAAGTATCTCCCATCCAAGCGATACCGAAAATAGCAACAACTGCTGTTGCGCCTGCTTTAAAGACGTTACCAGTTACAATGCTTTCCACATTTGGTTTACAGAAAATAATAATAAGAGCAGCAATGGTTAACATGACCATTTCAATTGTGTTTGGCATTGACAGACGAACTAATTTCCCATCAACCATCCATCCTGGACGAAGTGTTTCAAATGAACCGAGAAGTACAACAAGGAAAGTTGCGACTAGGAAAAGAATAACTGATAATTTCGCGCCTTTTGAACCTACAAATTTTTTTTTCTCTTCAAGTTTAGGAATCATTCCCTCTTTTAATCGCTTCAAGTATTCAGGGTCTTCATTTAATTCTTTTCCCATTTTACTAGCAACGAATGCAGCTACCATACAAGCGATGAAAGTAGAAGGGATACTGACTTTTAAAATATCTAACAAGGTGATTTTATAGTCGGCTAACATTGCTAAAAGTGCAACTGTTGCAGCCGATATTGGACTAGCTGTAATTGCCTGCTGGGAAGCGATAACGGCAATTGACATTGGTCGTTCAGGTCTAATTCCTGATTCACGAGATACTTCGGCGATAACGGGAAGTACAGAATAAGCGACATGACCAGTTCCTGCGCATAGCGTGAATAAATAAGTAACAATAGGAGCAAAAAATGTAATGCGCTTTGGATTTTTTCGTAATGCTTTCTCAGCAAGGTGGACGAGATAATCCATTCCTCCAGCAGCCTGCAAAGCACCGGCGGCTGTAATTACTGCTAAAATCATAAGCATGACATCAATAGGAGGAGCTGTAGGTTGTAAGTGGAAGACGAAAACAAGTATTGCCATACCAACGCCACCCATTACTCCTAGACCAACTCCGCCTAGGCGGGCACCAATAAAAATACAGAGTAGTAACGTAAGAAATTGTAGCCAAAACATGATAAACTACCTCCGAAATTCGTAAGTTAAGATATATCCAAATAGTTTAATTTGAATGAAAATTAAATAAATACCTGGAATAATCCTTGTGTTATATACGTTTTTTATTATATAACACAAGAAATGTAACATTCACGTATTTTGTTAAATTATTTCGAAAAAGCAATACATTAAAACTTCATATTTAGATCTCTAAATAAGTGGACATTTTAATTTTTATGTTGTACTCTTTGAAAGAGAATATTTAAATTCTCATAGAACTCCCATATCGTTCAACTCGTTCAGCGAGAAAGGCAAACTGATGGAAACATGAGGACGCAAAACTACAGGGGCTAAGGTCAAACGACTATGCTAGCCAGTTACCGGACGGATAGGGTTGGTTTTGACCAATGCTTTTTCATTGGTCTTTTTTTGGGTTTATATTTGAGAATGATTATCAATTAAAGGATGTGTTTTGAAATTATTATTTTGTATTAACTGAATTAAGGAAGGTAATGTGAATGAAAAAATATTGGCATAAGCTATCGTTTCTTCAAAAGAATGTATTGTTAACTGTACTCGTTATTTTAACGCTTGTTGGTAGTATGGGGGCGTTAAGTTTTAATATGTTTCAAAATAGTATGATGTCTATATTTGAAAGACAGTCTATTGAAACGGGAGATACGGTATTACATAAATTAGAGGCAGAAGTAGTAAGAGATGTCGCGAAAAACCCGACGGCACAAAAAGAAAAAAGAGCTAAATTAACAGAGCAGTTAGATGAAGTTACAAAAGAATTGAAAAGTGTTGGACAAACGTATGTTGTTGGAGCAAAAACAAATGCAAAAGGTGAGCTTCAAGTAGTTGGTTTGGCTACTGAATTAGCGAATGCTGTTCAAGTAAAACCAGGAGACTATTATGAACAACCAGTTCGTTGGATGAAGGCGTACGATAAAGTAATGGCCACGAAAAAAGCACAAATGACGGAAATATATGAAGATGAACTGGGATCATGGGTAACAATATTAGAGCCAATTACAGATGGAGAAGAAAATATTGTTGCAATTGTTGCAGCTGATTTAGATGCGTCTATTGTTCCTAGTACAAAGAAGAAATTTATTATGCAAGGTTTAATGTTTATTTGTATTTCAGTTTTAATTGCGACTTTTATTCAATTCTTGATTGTACGTAATTCACTTGCTCCATTACAAGATTTACGTGAAGGATTACGTAAAGTGGGTGAAGGAGATTTAAGTATTGAATTAGTGGAAAGACAAGATGATATCGGTATTATTAATTCGTATTTTAATAATACAATTGAGAAGTTTAAAGGAATTATAGATAAAGTGAAGCAGACGGCAGAACAGGTTTCTTCATCTTCGCAAGAATTGTCAGCAAGTACAGAGGAGAATAGTATGGCAGTTCAAGAGATTGCGGGTTCTATTGTAGGATTAAGAGCTAGTGCTCAGTCGCAAGAAACTTCTGTACAACAATGTTTATGGATTGTACATGAAATGGAACATAAGATGGAAGAAATAACAGGGGCTGCCAAACAAGTTGCCACTACTTCAGAAGGTATGGAGCAACATTCGGTTGAGGGTAATGGAGTTATTGAACAAATTATTAATCAAATGAGTTCAATTCAAAAAGCAGTACAAGATTTATCTTCTATCATTTATTCGTTGGAAACAAGATCAAAACAAATAAGTGATATTGTAACTGTAATTACAGGTATTTCAAATCAAACGAATTTATTAGCTTTAAATGCTTCCATTGAAGCTTCACGTGCTGGGGCAGCTGGAAGAGGGTTTGCCGTTGTTGCTGATGAAGTGCGTAAATTAGCAGAACAAACAGAAGCATCAGCAAAAGATATAGCTAAATTAATAGGGGAAACACAGGCTGAAGCAGAAGATGCTGTAGTTTCAATGCAGAAAGGTTCAAAAGAGGTAGAGTCTGGAATTACACTTGTTCAAAGTAGCGGTTCATTCTTCGAGAAAATTTCAAAATCAGCACAATCTGTTACAAATCAAGTTAGAGCCGTTTCTAGCAATTCAAGTGATATTCTGCAAAATAGCCAAAATATTGTACAAGTTGTAAATGAGCTATCTCATATTGCAAATACATATGCAAACAGTAGTAGTAACGTTGAAGAGAGTATGAAGGAGCAAGAAATGTCTGTGCAAGATATAGCAGAATTAGCTACTTCTTTAAGTTGGCTTTCACAGGAGTTACAAGAGTTAATAGGAGAATTTAAAAGTTAATAACATAATATACACCGTCTAATGAAGTTGAAGAAAGAATAGCAAAAGCTTGGATTGATGTATTAGGAATCTCAAAGATTGGTGTACATTCATTAAAAGTATTGAGAGCTTTAGCATTATTAAAAGAAGATTTTCCAGATTTAACAATTCAAGATTCTTTTAATGAGAGAACGATATACGGATTAGCTCGAATTGAGGGAGAAATAAAAGTAGAGACAGAAGAAGTTAGATATTTTCCAAAAATAATGAAATGATATGTACGCTTTTGTTTGTTCAATAAAATAAATCATGCTACAATGAAAACGAATTAAGAACCGGGGAGCCAATTGGCTGAGAGGATGTAAGTATACATCGACCCTCAACCTGATCTGGATAATGCCAGCGTAGGGAGTTACTTTAAAGTGATGTAGCATAAGTTATTATAGAATAACTTGTATACAAGGCTTTCCTACATGGTAGGAAAGCCTTTTCTTTTTTTGAAACCATATTTTGTAAGGGGGATTTTATTATGTCACAACAAGTTACAATTTCATTTTCAGTAGTACCACAAGCGAAGAACAAAGATGTGTATTCCGTTGTTGATAAAGCAATTGAAGTTGTACAACAGTCGGGAGTTCGTTATGAAGTAGGGGCAATGGAAACAACGTTGGAAGGAGAATTAGATGTACTTCTTGACGTCATTAAACGCGCGCAACAAGCTTGCGTCGATGCTGGAGCAGAAGAAGTGATCACTTCTATTAAAATTCACTATCGTCCAAGTACGGGCGTAACGATTGACGAAAAAGTTTGGAAGTACCGTGATGAATATGCAAAACCAGAAGCGATCTAAAATAATCACAACAATTTGGCTTATCCTTCTCATTGCTATATGGGAAGGATCTGTTTCATTATTTAAAATTGAGCCGTGGATTTTACCGAAGCCGTCTGCAATTGTGCAAGAGTTAATTGGAATGAAGGATTTACTATTACCGAATACAGTGCAAACGTTACAGGAAGTAATAATTGGGTTGTTTTTTGCAATTTTACTTGGGACGAGTATTGCTATCATTATGGATGTCATCCCTTTATTTCGGATTTTAATGAATCCGTTGCTCGTTATTTCGCAAACAATTCCAATCGTTGTGCTCGCACCATTATTTATTATTTGGTTTGGATACGGAATGTTGCCAAAAGTAATGGTTGTTATTCTTGTTTGTTTCTTCCCAATTGCGCTTAGCATTTTAGAAGGTTTCCAAACGGTAGATAAAAATATGCTGAAGTTGTTACAAACGATGAAGGCGACAAAGTGGCAAATTTATCAGAAAGTAAAATTTCCAGCAGTGCTCCCGTACTTTTTCTCAGGTTTAAAAATTGCTGTTACATATAGTGTGATGGGAGCAATTATTGGGGAATGGCTTGGTGCGAGTGAAGGATTAGGAGTTATGCTCACAAGAGCGACAAAATCCTTTTTAACAGCTCGAGTATTTGGTGTTGCAGCGATTATCGTCATGGTGACATTATTCTTGTACTTTATTGTTGAATTTATGGCAAGAATAACAGCACCATGGATATACAGAAAGGGCGGCAGAAAATGAAAAAAGGTTTAAAAATTATGTTAGCTGCATTACTAGCAGTTGGTGTTGCCGGATGTAATACGGCGAAGAAAGAAGAGAATACAAGCAAAGAAAAGAAAGTGAAAGTCGTTTTAGATTGGTTCCCGAATACAAACCATACTGGTTTATACGTAGCGAAGACGAAAGATTATTATAAAAAACAAGGATTAGATGTAGAAATTATTCAACCAGGTGATAATGTTACAGCGGAACAAATGATAGCTTCAGGAAAAGCTGATTTTGCAATAAGTGCACAAGAAAATGTAACGTTAGCTCGTGTTGAAGGTATTCCTGTTGTATCTGTAGGAGCGATTATCCAGCATAATACTTCAGCTTTTGCATCACTTAAAAAGGATAATATGACGTCACCAAAAGAATTTGAAGGTAAACGTTACGGCGGCTGGGGAGGACCAGCGGAAGAGGCGACGTTAAAGACAATTATGGATAAACATCAAGCTGATTTTAATAAAGTCGAAAAAATTATTCTTGGACAAACAGACTTCTTCAAATCAATTGGCCGCGATGCAGACTTTGAATGGATTTATTACGGATGGGATGGAATTGAAGCGAAGCGTCAAGGAAAAGAGTTAAATACAATTATGGTGAAAGACTTAGATCCAGCGCTCGATTTCTATAGTCCTGTTATTATTACAAGTGAAAAACATACGAAGCAAGATAAAGATTTTGTGAAAAAGTTCATGACTGCAACGACAGAAGGCTATGATTTTGCAATTAAAGAACCGAAAGAAGCGGCGGATATTTTAATTAAAGCTGTTCCAGATGTGAATAAAGAATTAGTACAAGAAAGCCAAAAGTGGTTAAGTACAAAGTATCAAGATGATGCAAAAGCGTGGGGAGTACAGAAGGAAGAGATTTGGACAAATTACATGAATTTCTTATATGACAACAAAGTTATCAAAAAGAAAATTGATGTAAAAGATGCCTTTACAAATGAATTCCTTCCAAGTGAAAAATGAGTGGATTACAAATAAAAGATATTGTAAAAGCTTTCGATGGAAAGAATGTATTAGCAAATATTAGTGCTTCCATACAAGAGGGAGAGTTTGTCTCTTTTGTAGGTCCGAGTGGTTGTGGAAAAAGTACATTGTTAAATATGATTGCGAGTGTTGAAGAGCCAACGAGCGGAGAAGTGTTTTATAACGCGGAGTATGTAAAAAAACAAGATGTTGTTAGTTATATGCCGCAACAAGATTTATTACTACCGTGGCGATCGGCTTTGCAAAATATAGTTCTTCCATTGGAAATCGAAGGAAAGCCTAAAAAACAAAGGCTGACAGAAGGAATGGAAGCATTAAAACAGTTTGAGCTAGATGAATATGCAGACCATTATCCAGATGAGTTATCAGGTGGAATGCGTCAAAGAATTAGTTTCCTTCGCACATATTTATGTGAAAAGCCAATTATGCTGCTTGATGAGCCTTTTGGAAAATTAGATGCATTTACAAAAATGGAAGTACATAGTTGGCTTTTAAATTCTTGGCATCAAGAAAAGCAGACAATTGTTATGGTTACACATGACTTAGATGAAGCAATTTTGCTTTCTGATCGCGTATTTATTTTATCTCAAAGACCGGCAGCGATTGTTGGAGAGGTACAAGTGAAATTACTTAGGCCGCGAACGATGGATATGTTAACATCTCTTGAGTTAAAGAAGGATAAGGAAGAAATTTTAAGAGTATTAGCTCCTTATATGAAAAAATAGAAAAAGTCTTTTAACAGTTTTTGGTATAATTGCTGTTAAGAGGCTTTTTTATATAGGAGGAAAAAGATGAAATCTATAGGGGAAATAGTGGATTCATTAACAATCAGATAAATTGGAAGAAGGAACAAAAGAAAAAGTAGAGAATAGAATATAACAGAGTGGTTTATACTCTTAATATAACAAATGTTAAAGGAGTGAAAGGATAAAATGACTTTATCAACTGTTCTTCAAATGGTTTTAGCTTGATACGGGAGAAGTCTGCCCATTTTTAAAGATTAAGCTAAATTGAAGACAGCAGGTAAAGAACCTTAATCCTTTCTTACGATAATATGTAATGGGTAAGGTGTATTCACCTTACCCATTTTTATATGTATAACTAAATAAGGCTTTATACTGTTGTTCTCTCTATTTAGCTTATGGATCATAAGAAAAGGAGAGAAAAAAATGAGTATATTAACAGTAGAAAATGTAAGTCATTCATATGGTGAGAAAACCATTTTATATAATGCGTGCTTTCGATTATTAAAGGGCGAACATGTTGGGCTAGTAGGGAAAAATGGAATTGGAAAATCCACATTATTACGCTTATTAACAGGAGAACTTATACATGATGATGGAAACATTGAATGGTTTCCACATGTGAAGATTGGCTTTTTACAACAGCATATAGATTTACAAGAAGGCATAACAATTGAAGAATACTTGCAAAGTGCGTTTTCTAACCTGTATGAGTTGGAACGTGACATGTTAAAACTTACAGAAGAGATGGCTGGAGCAGGAGAAGTAGGAAAATTGTTAGTAAGGTATGGAGAGTTACAAACTATATTGGAGAATTCTAATTTTTATCAAATTCATACAAAAATTGAGGAAGTAGCAACCGGCTTAGGCTTGTTTGAAATAGGATTGGAAAAGGATGTTTCAAAGTTAAGTGGTGGTCAGCGGACAAAGTTGTTACTTGGGAAACTCCTTTTAGAAAAAGCGGATGTTTTATTATTAGATGAGCCAACTAACTATTTAGATACGGCACATATAGAATGGTTGCAATCATATTTACGAATGTATGAAAAAGCTTATATTATCATTTCGCATGATGAAATATTTTTGAACAATATTACGAATGTTATTTATCATCTAGAGGAGCGTGCAATTAATCGCTATGTAGGTGATTATAAGAGTTTTCTGCGTAATTATGAACTGCAAAAGAAACAATTACAAGCAGCATATACGAAACAGCAAAAGGAAATTGCACATTTAGAGAGTTTTATTCAAAAAAATAAAATTCGTAAAGCGAAACAAGCGAAAAGTCGTGAAAAAGTATTAGAGAAAATGCAAAAGGTTGAAAAGGTTAACGATGTATCTCGTGCTCGTTTTGATTTTAATGTTTATACTGAGCCAGTGAGTCGTATATTACAGGTAGAGAAACTAAAAATTGGTTATGGTGAACCGTTATTTCCAGAATTGGATTTTCAAGTGAAAAAAGGGGAAAAGATTGCAATTATTGGTCATAATGGGATTGGAAAAACAACAATGTTAAAAACATTACTAGGACAAATAAAACCGTTAAGCGGTTCAGTTTCTGTTGGGGAAAGAGTAAAACCCGCTTATTTTGCACAAGAGGAATTTTCCTCAGAAATAACTGCACTAGAGAGAGTATGGGCAGGAAGACCAGACATGACAAGAAAAGAAATCCGACAAGTATTAGCAAAGTGCGGATTGAAAGAAGAACATGTATTAAAACCTATTCAGTTATTAAGTGGAGGAGAACAAACAAAAGTACGATTATGCGAACTTATCGTAACTAAAAGCAATGTTTTAATTTTAGATGAACCAACTAACCATTTGGATACAGAGACTAAGACGGCTTTACAGGAATCGTTAAAACAATATAAAGGTACGGTTTTAATTGTTTCACATGAGCCATCTTTCTATGAAGCATGGATAACGAAAATATGGAATATCGAAGAATGGAACGTTTAACAGCATGAATCAAGAAAAGGCATTAGCTCTTATGAGCTAATGCTTTTTCTTTGGTTATATTTATAATAATACTAGATGCATTTCCCTAATAGGCTACTATCTTTTTTTATATATATAGATAGTTTGAAATAGAATGGAAATGATTCCTATATGTAAAGGATAATGTGATTAGTATGGGAAGACAATAGAACTTAAAGGGAATTCATGTAAAATTCAGATGAACTTCACATAAACTCCATATTGGAAACTTAATATAATTATAATAGGTTATTATAATATCCATTTCCGATTTTTCGCAAAATTAAAAGTGTGGCGGGGGTTTTTGTGCCTTCGTCATCGATTTAGGAGAAGGGATATCGCCGTTTTTTTATGCATTAGTAATTTCATAATGATTATTTGTTTTACTACAAATTTTAACGTGCAAAATTTGTGTTCGATTATCGTTTAAATAAAGTGAAACTTGGAAAAATTGTATGAAGTCAATCTTGAATGACGTAGCAGGATGATGAAATTTCATGTAAAATAATAGTAAAAATATGTAAAGTAGTGGATGGTGTGGATGTGTTTTTGAACATTGCTGAGGAAAAAATTCGTCAAGCAATACGGAATGGTGATCTTGATAGTATTCCGGGAAAAGAAAAACCACTACAATTAGAAGATTTTTCAATGGTACCTCCAGAATTAAGAATGAGTTATAAAATCTTGAAAAATGCAGGAAGGATGCCACTAGAAATGGAAATACAAAAAGATATATTGAAAATAGAGGATTTAATCGCTTGCTGTTATGATGAGGCAGAGAGAAAAAATTACAAGAAGAGTTAACGGTAAAAACGCTGCGCTTTCAGCAGGTAATGGAAAAGAGAAAGGTTAAAGATAGTTCAGCATTTCGTAAATTACGTGAAGAGGGATAAGATGAGTAAATTTGAAACGATAGAAGAATTAGCGACATATATTGAAGAACAACAATTAGTACTCCTGTTTATTAAAACGGAAAATTGTGGTGTTTGTGATGTCATGTTAAGGAAAGTAAATTACGTATTAGAGAATTATGATCACGTAGAGAAAGTAGAGATATTACTACAAGACATGCAAGAGATTGCAGGGCGGTATTCAGTACTTACAGGGCCGACAGTTTTATTATTTTATAATGGGAAAGAAATTCTTCGTGAATCGCGCTTTATTTCACTTGAAAATATTGAGAGAGTACTTCAATTGTTGGAAAAATAAGGGAGGTTTTTATATGGGGTTTGTTATAGCGGCATTACTATTTTGTGTTTTAATTTGGATGATTGCAGCATCAGTTAGATCAAATAAACGAAGAGTAAATCTTACTAAAAAGAGTAATACACATAGTACGTCTAACAGCTCATCACCATTATTTTCCTTTGCTGGATCTGATAGTGATAGTTCACATGATGGTGGCTCGCATGATTGCGGAGGATCTTTTGGCGGAGATAGTGGAGGTAGCTGCGGTGGTGGCGGAGATTGATGAGAATACGCCTTATATGGGCGTATTTCTTGTTAAACAAACGTTTGATTAGTTGGCTTACATGTGCTTAAAAACAGTTAAACAAACGTTTGTTTAAATTTTATAAACGTAATGAGGGGAAGGGAATCGAAAGTAAAAAACAAAGGGAAAGTGGCATTATTCATATTAGTTGTTGGAGGTGTATTTCTTGTTAAAACCGGGCTTGAATTTGGAGCAATACATTTCAGTTGAGTTTGGTTTGAAAATACATTTTCTTAAATAAGGGATATAGCCTCTTGCGATAGAGGTTTTTCATTTGTTATTATTAGACTGAACGGTCGGTTTAGTGAGGTGTGAATATGAGAAGAAGTGCAGAAGAGATAAAGAAAGAAATTGCATATAAAGCAGAAAGTCTGTTTTCACAAAAAGGTTATGCAGCTACATCTATGGAAGATATTTGTGAAGTTACAGGGCGAAGTAAAGGAAGTATTTATTATCACTTTAAAAGTAAAGAAGAATTATTTTTATTTGTAGTGAAACAGCATACGTATGATTGGCTTGAGAAATGGAATGAAAAAGAGAAGTTGTATGTTACTAATATTGAGAAATTATATGGTCTCGCAGAATATTATGTAGAGGATATACAGCAACCTATTTCTAGTGCAATAGAAGAATTTTCTATGAGCCAAGTTGTAAGTAAAGAGATTTTAGATGAAATGTTAGCTCTAACTAGAGAATCGTATATGATTTTTGAGAAATTAATTGAAACAGGCATAAAGTCTGGAGAGTTCCGTGAAGATAATACTCGCGATCTCATGTATATTGTGAATGGGTTATTATCAGGGCTTGGAGTACTTTACTATGAGTTAGATTACCAAGAGCTAAAACGAATTTATAAAAAGGCAATAGATGTATTGTTAAAAGGGATGGCAGCTGAATAATAAGTCAGCGGCTTTTCTCACAAAAAAATTAGACTGAACGGTCGGTTTATAAAAGGGGGAATGAGGATGAAGGCTCTATTTAAAAACCGAGCATTTATGCTCGTTATGGCATCTGATATTTTACAACAATTTGCAATTTGGATCAGAAATATGGCTCTTTTGTATTTTATTATGGAGCGAACGAATAATGATCCGGTTTCAGTTTCTTTATTGTCGGTTATGGAATATGCACCAATTTTTATTTTTTCATTCATCGGTGGTGCGTTAGCAGATCGCTGGAATCCGAAGAGAACGATGGTTGCTGGAGATGTATTAAGCGTACTATCTATTATAGGAATTGTTTTATTGTTAAAGCTTGATTATTGGCAGGCTATATTTTTCGCAACACTCGTTTCCGCAATTGTAGGTCAGTTTTCTCAACCTTCATCTTCACGTATATTTAAGCGTTATGTAAAAGAAGAACAGGTAGCGAGTGCTATTGCATTTAACCAAACGTTACAGTCGTTATTTATGATTTTCGGACCAGTTGTAGGGTCAATTGTGTATACACAACTTGGTTTATTTACGTCACTATATAGCTTGATCATTTTATTTTTGTTATCGGCTATTGTCCTTTCGTTTTTACCAAAATGGGTTGAACAAGAGCAAGCAGTGAGAGGTTCATTAAAAAATGATATAAAAGAAGGATGGAAATACGTTCTTCACACGCGAAATTTACGTATGATTACAATTACTTTTACTATTATTGGTTTAGCAGTCGGATTAACGAACCCATTAGAAGTATTCCTTGTAATCGAACGTTTAGGCATGGAAAAAGAAGCTGTTCAATATTTAGCAGCAGCGGATGGAATAGGTATGCTAATCGGTGGTATTGTTGCTGCAGTTTTCGCTTCAAAAGTAAATCCGAAAAAGATGTTTGTATTTGGTATGAGTATATTAGCAATCTCATTTTTAGTCGAAGGGTTGTCTACATCATTTTGGGTTACTAGTTTGATGCGATTTGGAACAGGTATTTGTTTAGCCTGTATCAATATCGTTGTCGGTACGCTTATGATTCAACTTGTACCAGAAAATATGATTGGAAGGGTAAATGGGACAATTTTACCACTGTTTATGGGTGCAATGCTAATTGGAACTTCACTAGCTGGGGGATTGAAGGAAATGACTTCACTAGTTATTGTATTTTGTATAGCGATGTCATTTATTTTATTAGCGATTGTGCCAGTTTTACGCATGAAGATAAGTGGAAATATTATAAATAAAGAAGAAGACGCAAATCAAAAGGAGTTAAACAATTCTTTAATTTCGAAATAAGTATCGTGAGGGAGCATGTTTGCTTCCTTTTTCTATGGAAATCTTTTGACAATGAAATGTACCAACTATATACTGATGTTGTAAAAATAATTTTACAGGTTAGGAGAAACGGTGTGAAAAATCAAATCTATGAATTACGCACTGAAAATAATATTTCACAAGGTGCATTAGCTGATAAGTGTAACGTATCAAGACAGACGATAAATGCAATTGAGAATAATAAGTATGATCCAAGCTTAGCGCTAGCATTCCGGTTAGCAGAAGTATTAGGAACAACTGTCGATAAACTATTTTTGTACAAGCTGTAGAGTCTTTAATTGTACAACGTTATCGTTAAAAATAAAGGGAAAGATCCTCTTCGCGTTTGAAGAGGATCTTTTTCTTATATTGTTTTAGTTTTCGGATTAGGTGGTGTAACGGACGTATCATTTTCAGGTACTCTAGTTAATAAGAATCCACCGATAATAAATAGGACGATAATACTAAGGACACCAGCGTTCGTTTTTCCTGTTAATTGTGTTGTGACACCTACTAATACTGGACCCATAATTGCCGCGAATTTACCAAAGATATTATAAAATCCGAAGAATTCATTTGCAGATTCTTTCGGCACTAGTTTTGCGAAATAAGAACGGCTAAGTGCTTGAATCCCGCCCTGAGAAGTAGCAACCAGCATTGCTAAAATCCAGAAATCTAGTGTCGTTTTTAAGAAATAAGCATATGTGCAGATAATGATATAAATAATAATACCGACATATAGCATTTTTTTACCGGTAAATGTTTCCGATAGTTTTCCATATAATAAAGCGAAGGGACAAGCGACAATTTGTGTTACAAATAAGATGATTAATAGATTAGTTGCACTAATACCGAGATCTGTTCCGTAAGCAGTAGACATAGTGATAATTGTATCTACCCCGTCAATGTAGAAAAAGTAAGCTATTAGGAACATAAATACAGTTTTATATTCTTTAATATTTTTAAAAGTATCAGCAAGACGCTTGAAGCTCATTGCAATTGGTCTTGGATGACGTTCAATATAATGTGTTTGCTCTACGTTTTTTAGCATTGGAATTGTAAATAACCCCCACCAAAGAGCTGTTATTGCGAAAGAAATTTGACTAGCAATGCCGACTGATAAGGGGATAGTTCCTTTTTGAGCAAGAATAATAAGAGCAATACAACCGATAAAAGGAATTGTGCTCCCAATATAACCCAATGCAAAGCCTCTTGTAGAAATTCGGTCCATTCTATCTTTAGATGTAACATCTATTAAAAATGCATCATAAAAAATATTTGCTCCAGCAAAGCCGACTAATGAGAGCATATAGCATCCTAGTAATAAGTACCACTGGGATGTTGGAACAACTGCTAGCATACTTGTAAATATAATACCAAGCCCAAAGAAGAATGTGAAAAATCGTTTTTTAAATCCTTTATAATCAGCAACTGTGCCGAGAATAGGAGCGAGTATAGAAATTAAAAGTGTAGCGAACGAGTTTGCATATCCCCAATAGGCTGTTGAAGTTGCACCAGATAATCCAGCTTCTTTTGCAGCTGCTTTAAAGTAAATTGGAAATAGTGCAGTTGTAATGACGAGCGAATATACCGAGTTTGCCCAATCATATAATATCCAGCTTTTTTCTTGTCTGGACATTTTTTTCATATAATGTTCCCCCTTAAATTTGTTCTACTAACAGTGTACAAAAATAAAAATTGTAAAAAGAGAAACAGTGATGATTTTTACATAACTTTTACATATATACACAGTTCTTTACAATTGAAGTAAATCCTCTACAATTGCTCCGTCTGTTTCACCTAAGTGCAAACCGAGTAACCTAGCGATAGTGGGACCTTCATCAATCAGTCTCATATACGGGATTGTAACGCCACTTTGAATGCCTTTCCCAGCAGCCATAAAAATTGTTTCATAGTTAGGTTTTGTTGGGGAATATCCGTGTGTTCCAAATGTATATTTCTTACTAGAAGTAACATCTTTTTTAGTAATTTCTTTTATGAAATCACCTGTATAACTTTCAATGAAGTAATAACCTTCCATGGCTTCTAGCATAAATAAGCAATTACCATCAGCACCACGTTCTTTTGCATCTTCATCGTGCAGAATAAATTCAATTCCATTTTGTTTATCCTGAAGAAGCCCTTCAAGAAGAAGTTGAATCTCTTTAATCGTTTCAGTATCATTTTTATCTCTTACATGTACGTAGGCAGATCCATCACAGCTTTGGCAATAAGCTTTCCAATCTAGTAACTTTCCACTTTTGTTTACGGATATAAGTCCTTTTTGACGGAATAGGACATTTAGTTGGATTGCTTTGTTTTCACTTAAAGCGCTATGATCGCCAAGTGCAATAATTGTACTCTCTTCGTATATCCCGCTTTCTTTTAATGCATGAATAATTTTTCCAAGGCGTTCGTCGTGTCTATGGATTGCAGCTACTGTTTCCTCGGACTCGAAGCCATGGTAATGTCTTTGAGTGTCTAAATCAGTAAAATGTACAAACATAACATTAGGCTTTTTCGTATGGATTGTATGTACGGCAGAAGCAAGGACGAAATCATCAAGTTCAGGCTGTGATAATCCATTTCGTATATGGCCGAAACGACGATTTAAATCTAATTGATATAGCGGGCTACCGCTAAATAATGAAACTAAAATTTGATTTTGCCACGGTCTATTTGGAAAAATTTCTGGTAAATTGTAATCGATATTTGCTCTTCCAGTAACAGGCCATAGAAGGGCTGCTGTCGTTAAATTTGCTTTGCGTGCTTCATCATATAAAGTTGTTCCTTTAATGGACTTTCGATACCAATGCCAATCTGGTGACTCACGTCCTGGTTGAAGTAATGTATTGCTGACAACGCCATGCTTATTAGGATAATTACCGGTTACGATTGTTGAGTGGCTTGGATATGTTACAGAAGGATAAATTGGCTCCACTTTTTTCGCAATCGCGCCCTTTTTTATTAAAGTTTGGAAATTAGGTAGTTTTTGTAATATAGGAAAATCTAAAGCTGATAAGCAGTCGAAAGATAAAATAATGACGTGATTTGTTAATGCTTTATCCATAAAGTTTCCCTCCTGATTATATAAAACCTATTCTTATATATTACTATTAATACCTGGTAATAAAAATATATTTTTGAATAAAATTCTATTGTTTATTTTCAGAAAAATTAAACATATAATAAGTATAAGGGAATGAATGGAAGGAGGGAATACTGTGGATTGGTTAGATGGATTTGGTATCTTTTACATCATTGGTGGAGTCACGATTCTCCTTGTATTTTTTATGTCATATTTACTAAAGAAACGTTTTCCAAACAAACAGTTTGATATTATATTTGCACTTAGTTTAGTACTTCTTTGTTTAGCTTTCTTTCCTGTAACAATGATTGCTATTGGTGGATGGGAAGGAATGGGATATGGATTTATTTGTTTCTTCGTTTTAATTGGTACACTTATTGGTATGGTTGCTCATCAACTTGTAAAAATAGTTCGGAAAAGTTATGTATAAAACAGTAAGAATTGAAAAGAATGTATAAAAAAAAGAAAATTCACTCTTGTTTTGGAGTGGAATTTATATTATGATATTCAACAAATTTATTTCGTTATAACGATGAAAAAGGAATAGTACATGTCTTACCTTTTTGCAGAGAGAGAATCCTTTTGGCTGGAAGATTCTTAAAAGACGATATGGAACCTACCTTTGAGTTCTGCATATGCAGCGGGAAATTCCCGTTATCAAAAAGAGAGCATACTCAATTTTTTTGTGTATGAATCAGGGTGGTAACGCCGACAAAGCTCGGTCCCTATTTGGGGACGCGGGCTTTTTCTATTTTCTAAAGGAGGAAGAATGACTATGGTAAAAGAACAAGTACAAGCCATTACGAAGATGGAAGAAGACTTTGCTCAGTGGTATACCGATATTGTAAAAAAAGCGGAGCTTGTTGATTATTCAAGTGTGAAAGGTTGTATGATTTTACGTCCATACGGTTATGCATTATGGGAAAATATGCAGAAAGTGATGGATGAAAAATTAAAAGAATCTGGTCATGAAAATGTGTACATGCCAATGTTTATTCCAGAGAGTTTATTACAAAAAGAGAAAGATCATGTTGAAGGATTTGCTCCTGAAGTAGCATGGGTTACTCATGGCGGGGATGAGAAATTGGCGGAAAGACTTTGTATACGCCCTACATCTGAAACTTTATTTTGTGAGCATTTTTCAAAAATTGTTCAATCATATAATGATTTACCAAAGTTATATAACCAGTGGTGTTCAGTAGTTCGTTGGGAGAAGACGACGAGACCATTCCTTCGTACAACTGAATTTTTATGGCAAGAAGGTCATACGATTCATGAAACGGCAGAAGAATCTCAAATTGAAACATTAAATATTTTAAATTTATATGCTGCCTTTTGTGAAGAGTATTTAGCGATTCCGGTTATTAAAGGGCAAAAAACAGAAAAAGAAAAGTTTGCAGGAGCGAAGGCAACTTATACGATTGAAAGTTTAATGCATGATGGAAAAGCACTTCAAACAGGAACATCTCATAACTTTGGAACGAACTTCTCAGAAGCATTTGATATTAAGTTTTTAGATCGTAATGGTAAATGGCAATACGTACATCAAACATCTTGGGGTGTATCGACAAGAATGATAGGTGGACTTATTATGGTTCATAGCGATAATAACGGACTTGTAATGCCGCCAAAAGTCGCACCATTACAAGTTGTTATCGTACCTATTGCTCAGCATAAAGAAGGAGTTTTAGAAAAAGCAATAGAGTTACAAGGGCGTATTCAAAAGGTTGCGCGAGTAAAAATAGATGCTAGTAATAAAACACCTGGCTGGAAATTTAATGAGTATGAAATGAAGGGTGTTCCAATTAGATTAGAAGTTGGTCCAAAGGACATTGAAAAGAATCAAGTTGTACTTGTAAGGCGAGATACGAAAGAAAAAGAGTTTATAGCAATGGATCAATTAGAAGAACGTATTCCATCATTACTTGAGGAAATTCATCATTCTTTATTTAATAAAGCAAAAGTATTTCGCGATGAGAATACGTATAGTGTGACGAATTTCGAAGAGATGAAAAAAGCAGCTGATGAAAAGCAGGGGTTTATTAAGGCGATGTGGTGTGGAGAACTAGCTTGTGAAGAGAAACTAAAAGAAGAAGTTGGAGTATCTTCACGCTGTATGCCTTTTGAACAAGAACATTTAGCTGACGAATGTATTTGCTGTAGTAAAGAAGCAAAGCACATGGTCTATTGGGGAAAAGCATATTAATACTCTTTCTGATAGATGCCAAAAGGACTTTGGGTTGCATAATAAACTGCAATCCAAAGTCCTTTTTAGTTTTATATTGGTTTCATGTATTTTTTAGATGGAAGGATGTTGGTCTTTATTTTGCATTTTTACGGCGAATAAACAATAACATACCAATTAGGAATGTTGAAAGTCCCATTAAAATAGATGCAGGATAATGCGCTGCAGTAGTAGGTAACTTATCACCTTGTTTTGTCGCATTATCTTTTACGTTACCACCTTGTGAACTGCTATCACCTTTAACTCGATTGCCCTCTTGAGAGCCTTTGCCATCTTGCGAACTGCTATCGCCCTTAACTCGATTGCCATCAGAACCGTTGCC
>NZ_JBALMG010000039.1:45595-60294 GCF_036963225.1 Bacillus sp. JJ783
AACCGTTGCCACCAGAACCACTGCCATCAGAGCCGCTACCGCCAGAACCGTTGCCACCAGAGCCACCACCATCAGAGCCGCTACCGCCAGAACCGCTACCGCCAGAACCGTTGCCACCAGAGCCATTGCCGCCAGAACCACTATCGTCCTGAGAACCGTTGCTTCCTGGAGGTTTATTATTATCTTTTGAGTTTCCTTCTGCTAAATGATCACTGTTTTGTACAATAGCGTTTGTTATTGGATTGAAGTTTTCAGTTGCAGCACTACCAATATTTAAGCCGCTAAAAAAGGATAAAGAAAGTGTTGATGCTAAAATGAAGATTTTTGTCATTGTTTTCCTCCTGAAGAAAAAATTATTGTTCCATCTAAAATACACACCTTCGTAATATTTCATAGGAAAAAGAGTTTTATGCAAAAAAAACTATATATAGAAAAAGGTGGTGTATTTCTAAAGGGAGAAAAGAGTTAATGTAAATTTTTTGCAAATAGTAGAGTGATGGAGAATTTATACTCATAACAGTAGAGGAAGTGGCAACGGATGAAAGAATATATTGCATTTGATATTGGTGGTACGCAAATTAAATATGGAATTGTTTCAGAAATAGGGGTAGTACTAATGCATAAAAAGGTCCCAACAGAAATTCACTTGGGCGGGGAACAAATTGTTCAAAAGCTTATATATTTATCAAAAAAGTTAATGACTGAACATACTATTTCCGGAATTGGTATTAGTACAGCGGGAATTGTTGATATTGATAAAGGAGTAATAACGGGAGGTGTGGATCATATTCCGCGTTATGCTAATATTTCTATTGTTGAGAGATTACAAGAAGCATTAAAAGTTCCTGTATCTATTGAAAATGATGTTAATTGTGCAGCCTTAGGCGAGAAATGGAAAGGTACAGGGAGGGGAGAAAGCGATTTCATTATGCTTACGCTTGGAACGGGCATTGGTGGAGCAATTGTTATAAATGGGGAGTTATACCGTGGACATTCGTTTGGCGCTGGGGAATGGGGGAACATGTTAATAGAAGGGAATACTTTTGAGGAGGTTGCCTCAATTTCGGGATTAATTCATCTTGTACGAAGATATAAAGGTGAAAAGGAGTGGGATGGTAAAACAATTTTCGAATTATATGATAAGGGTGATAGCGGTGTTACTCAAGCCGTGAAGATTTTCTTTAAACATTTGGTGATTGGAATTAGTAATCTTGCTTATATTTTTAATCCGAAAATAATTATTATTGGTGGGGGAATTACTGAAAGAGGAGATGATTTCTTAAATGAAGTGAAGAAAGAGATAGGAACATACTTAAATCAAGAGATTTATAGTAATTGTGAGATTAAACTTGCACAAAGCGGCAATTGTGCAGGAATGATTGGTTCTATTTACCACTTATTACATCAGTATAAATAAATATAGTATCTGTTTTCATATAATTGAGAATTTATCCTTTTTCTCATTAGATAAATAATGCTACAATATAAGAGGAGAATACAATGTTTTCCGATTTGGAAAATGCTTTGTAGAAAGGAAGAAACTTCATGCCTATTATTTTAGAAAAAGGACAAAAGATTGATTTAACGAAAGGACAACCGAGAGTAGCGAAACTGCAGGTTGGCTTAGGCTGGGATCCAATTGGGCAATCAGGTGGGTTTCTGTCTTCTTTATTTGGAAGTAAACCAAGTGTAGATTGTGATGCATCTGTTGTTATGTTAGAAGGGGATCGTTTTTTAAACAAAAATGATCTAGTTTACTTCGGCAACAAACTTTCTACTTGTGGTAGTATCATTCATTCAGGAGATAATTTAACAGGTGAAGGCGCTGGTGACGACGAAACAATTTTCGTAGAATTACATAAAGTTCCGAGCCGTATTAATCGTTTAGTATTCGTTGTAAATATTTACGACTGTGTAAATCGTCGTCAAGATTTTGGGATGATTCGCAATGCATATATTCGTATTCAAAACCCACAAACAGGTGAAGAATTAGCACGTTATAACTTGTCAGATAATTACGCTGGCAAAATGACTTTAATTGCAGGGGAAATGTATCGAGACGGAAACGAATGGAAGTTTTCAGCAGTTGGAGAAGGAACACAAGATAAAAACTTAAGTGAGATTGTATCACGTTACCAATAAAATAAACCAAGGAGGAATCGTATATGGCATCAATTTCATTGAAAAAAGGACAAAAGGTAGACTTAACAAAAACAAATCCAGGTCTTTCGAAAGTTCTTGTAGGACTTGGTTGGGATACGAATCGTTATGACGGACAAAACGATTTCGATTTAGATGTTAGTATCTTCTTAGTAGGTGCTAACGGTAAAGTTTCAGGAGCAGAGGATTTCGTCTTCTATAATAATCCAAAAGGTGCGAATGGTGCTGTAGAGCATTTAGGAGATAACCGTACAGGTGAAGGTGAAGGCGACGATGAAACAATTAAAATAGACTTAAAAAATGTTCCTGCACATATCGAACGTATTTGCTTCGCAATCACAATTTATGATGGAGAAGGCCGTAGCCAAAACTTCGGACAAGTTTCTAACTCTTTCGTACGCATTCTGGATGAAGAAAAGAATGCAGAATTAATTCGTTACGATTTAGGAGAAGATTTCTCTATTGAAACAGCTGTAGTAGTAAGCGAATTATACCGTCACGCAGGTGAATGGAAATTCAATGCAATCGGAAGTGGATTCCAAGGTGGATTAGGTTCTCTATGTAATAACTTTGGTTTAGATGTAGAGTAATAGATTTATATATCCATCAGTGAAACGCGTATTTACTGATGGATATATTTTTTGAAATTAAAATATAGAGGTGAATATATATGGTTATTCAATTGCAAAAAGGACAGAAAATTGATTTAGCTAAAACAAGCCCAGGTTTATCAAGAGCAGTAATTGGTCTTGGATGGGATATTAAATCTTATGATGGTGGATCTGATTTCGATTTAGATGCATCTGCCTTTTTATTAGATGCGAACGGGAAATGTACGAAGGAAACTGATTTTATTTTCTATAATAATTTACAGTCTCCTTGTGAATCAGTTTTACATACAGGAGATAACCGTACAGGTGCAGGTGACGGCGATGATGAGCAACTTGTTGTCGATTTGAAAAAGGTTCCAGCAGATGTTCATAAAATTGCTATTACAGTTACAATTTATGATGGAGAAGGCCGTAATCAAAACTTTGGACAGGTTGCAAATGCATTCGTTCGTTTAGCAAATGAAGAAACAAACGAAGAAGTTCTTCGTTTTGATTTAGGGGAAGATTTCTCCATTGAAACAGCAGTTGTCTTTTGTGAATTATATCGTCATAATGGACAGTGGAAGTTTAGTGCAGTAGGAAGCGGATTCCAAGGTGGATTAGGTGCGCTTGTAAAAGCGTATGGCTTGGATGCATAAGAAGGGAAACGGCATTCGTTTCCTTTTTTTGACCTTTCTATAAATCTAGCAAAGAATAGGGGATAAAGGTAAGATGAGTATTTTGCAAGGAATCCTTGATACGTATGCTCAGTTTTTCGACTTGGACATGTGGATTAAAGTGTTACAAGATCCAGTATCTTGGGGGTTAATAGGTACACTTGTTGTACTTGAAGGTTTATTATCTGCTGACAATGCACTTGTGTTAGCGGTAATGGTAAAACATCTTCCAGAAGAAAAACGAAAAAAAGCATTATTCTATGGACTGATTGGAGCTTATGTATTCCGTTTTATTGCAATTGGAATCGGAATGTTCTTAATTAAATTGGCATGGGTAAAAGTTTTAGGTGCGCTTTACTTAGCTTGGCTGTCAATTAAATATTTCATTGATAAAAGAAAAGGCACTTCAGAAGAAGAGGAAGCCCATGGTATGAACCAAAATAGTATTCTCTTCAGAATGTTCGGTGTTTTCTGGGGAACGGTTGCGATGGTTGAATTAATGGATATCGCATTCTCTGTAGATAGTGTACTTGCTGCATTTGGTGTATCGAATGAAGTTTGGATTTTACTATTAGGTGGAATGCTCGGTATTTTAATGATGCGCGGTATCGCTGGCGTATTCTTAAAATTGTTAGAGCGTATTCCAGAACTTGAAACGACAGCATATATTTTAATTTTAATTATTGCAGCAAAAATGCTATTGTCTGTCATTCATATTGAAGTAAGTCATACAGTGTTCTTTATTGTTTTAGTTGTAGCGTTTGGAATAACATTTATAATTCACTACATGAAGAATAGTGGACAAGCACGAGAAGAAGTTGCAGCTACTAAAAATGAACATAAATAATTGAAATGGGTTTGCTCGTTATGCGAGCGCCCATTTTTTATAACTAAAAATAGTTTATAATAGAAGAGAGACTTTAGAAAAAACGTAAATGTTTTTGGAGGTGAACTGTTGTGTTTTCACGTTTTACACTTCAACCATGTGCATTAAAAGATGAATCAGATTTAAAGCAATTTGAAGCGCTTTTAGAAAAACGCCCACAATATGAACTGACAGAGAATGAGATGAAATTTAGTTATATAGCAAGTCGCATTCTTGGTGTTCCTAATGATGTAGATGAATATTTCAATGAGCTATTTGATTATAGTGAAGCAAAAGGGATCGAGGTTTTGCATGAACAAAATTTAAATAAGGTGATTGATCCCGAAAAACTGCGCCATATTCAAGAAGTTTTTGCATTACATCAAGAAGCACCGAATGGACTTACAGTAAATAGGCTTGTAGCACATTTGTCTGGAAAACAACTATTACCGCAAGTAGACAATCCTGATTTACAGCATTATATACATACGACGTTTATTTCTGTATTGAAATTGTATGAGAAACAACATAATCAATCTTTAAAAACAGAAGGATTCCGGCGTTTCTTAATCGATATGATTAAATTAAGTGAAAATTACGTAGCGAAGTGGTTCTCTACGATTAATTATAAGAAACAAATGCCGCGTATCGTTTGGTACGGTGATGCGACGGAGAGTCGTATATATTTCTTATACTTTCTTATTATGCTCGGCTGCGATGTGCTTTATTATCACCCAGAAGGAAAAGATGGATTTGAGAGTGTAGATGAGGAAGGAAAGACCTTTGTCGTATCTCATTCGGGCCGTATTTCATTGGAACCATTTCCTGATCGGCGTCGTGAACGCGTTGCAACAGTAGCTTATCAAGCTTCAAAAGAAATCGAGCAAGTACTTCACCACGATAATTCATTATTATACAAACCGTGGCAATTCCGTTCGTATACACCTGTAGCCCGTACGCTCAAAACAACGTACGATGAACTCTTTTTAATTACGAAAGAAAAGGCATTTGTACGTCCAACATTCTTTGTTGAAAATAAGCATATTTATATTCCTTCTTTATTTGCAAAAATATCAGGTGTTTCAAAGAATGATAAAGAATATTTCCAGCGATTAAAGGCTGTTACATCATTTGATAACAGTTTCTTAATTAATACATTCCCGTTTACGAAAGAACAAAAAGCGAATTTCCAATATCATTATCGAGATGCATTGGACCGCACAGGGAAGTTACATCCGGATTTAATTATGAACAGCCATTGGTGGCCACATAAGCGTTTACCAGAAGGATTACAACATGGTATTGCAGAAGCAATCATCCATACGTGTGAAAGTGAAATGTGCAAACCAATTGCGAAAGAGAAGAAACAAGATGTAGCACTGTATGTTTTCGCACAACTCTCTCAAATACCACCGAATATTTTAGAGCAGCTTGAGAAATTTGATTATTCGCAAGAAGTACCGAAAATTGTTATATTTAATAATGAGAAGAGCGGGGAATTAAGTCGTTCTGATGCTGTGTTATTACTATTTTTAAATCAAATTGGAGTAGATGTATTCCACTTTAATCCAACGGGGAGAAACGATATTGAACCGTATATTGAATCAGGAGCATTTGATTCACATTGGCTTGAAGAAGTTAATTTCGATCTTGAATTTCATGGTTCATCAGCCTATAAAAATTTATCACAAACAATAAAAGGACTATTTCGTCCATTTTTATAAGGAAAGGGAGAATATCATATGAATAACCCAGTCGTACTAGATTCGAAAACAGAATTGAATGAGCAAACCGCACAAGATGTTCGCTTGCAACTTAGACAAGATGCTGAAGTACAACGTATTTATAATGCAGTAGACATTAAAGACCAATTAGAATTAATCGAGCTTGGAAAAGAGCCTTCTATGGAGATTTCACGTTTCGCTGATCAAATTTTACATACAATGTCTTTATCGAAAGTAGAAGACTCTGGTGAATTATTAAAACAGCTTGGTAAAATTATGGACAGATTTGATAGTAAAGACTTTGCGGAAGAGAAAAGTGGTTTCTTCTCACGTATGTTCAAAAAAGCAGATAAAATGATTGAACAAATCTTTAGTAAGTATCAGACGATGGGTCGCGAAATGGATAAAGTATACGTAGAAATTACGAAGTATCAAGATGAAATGAAAAAATCAATTGGTACGTTAGATGGTTTATATGAGCAAAACTTAAAGTATTATTTAGACTTAGAAAAATACGTAGTAGCAGGGGAAATGTTATTAGAGCGTTTAAATACAGAGTTAGTTCCGATGTACGAAGAACGCATACGTAATAATGATCAGTTAGCAGGTATTGAATTAGAATCGCTTAAAAACTCTGTTGAAATTTTAGAACAACGTATTGATGATTTAGAAAAAGCACGTATGGTTGCTCTATTAACAGCGCCACAAATTCGTATGATTCAACGAGGTAATAATAAATTAATCGGTAAAATCAATACAGCATTTATTACAACGATTCCTATCTTTAAAAATGGTATCATTCAAGCGGTAAATGCGAAACGTCAAAAACTTGTTGCGGACTCTATGGCTGAACTTGATCGCCGTACAAATGAATTACTTAAGAAAAATGCACAAAATATCGCAACTCAAAGTGTGGAAGTAGCGAGAATATCAGGTTCTTCTAGTATTAAGATGGAAACACTTGAGGAAACTTGGAACATTATTTCAAGAGGTATGCAAGAAACACAACAAATTGAAGAGCAAAATAAACGTGAGCGTGAAGAAAGTCGTAAGCGTATGGCTACATTAACAGAAAACATAAAAAAAGAATTACAAGGATAAACAAAAAGGCAATGAGGAATATTCCTCATTGCCTTTTATTCGCTATTTGCGTGCTAATAATTAGTGGGGATGAACAAAATCTCCACTGATTAAAGTTGCACTTTATTTTCTCTTAAATAATTTAATGATTTCATTCACAACAAGCGGAATGATACTTAACAAGAGAACAAATCCCCAATCTCGCATTGTTAATGCATGCACACCAAATATATTGGCAAGAGGTGGGATGGAGATGATACACACTTGCATAAGAACACCGATTAGAAGTGAGAAGACTAAATATTTATTTGTAAATATCCCAATTGAAAAAATTGATTTCGTTCTTGAACGTAAGTTAAATGAATGAACGAGTTGAGAAAAACTAAGAACGACAAATGCCATCGTTTGAGCGTGTAATAGAGCGTCATCATCAATTTGATCTGGGAAGAGAGGAAATAAATTTGTATCTCCTGTATAGAGCTTTGCCCCGACGATAAAGGCTGTTAAAGTAAGAAGTCCAATTACAACCCCATTGAAAATAAGAAAAGGAACGCTGCCGCTAAATAAGCTTTCTTTCGCATGTCGTGGTTTGTCCTTCATCACATCTGGATCTTCAGGATCAACACCGAGTGATAATGCAGGCAGTGTATCTGTAATTAAATTTACCCACAAAATGTGAATAGGTCGTAGTGGTGTTGCCCAGCCGAGTAAAATAGCTAAAAAGAGAGCTATAATTTCGCCGAAGTTACAAGAGAGTAGGAAGAGAATAGACTTTTTAATATTACGATAAATATTTCTTCCTTCTTCAACAGCTTTCACAATAGATGAGAAGTTATCATCTGTTAAAACTACATCTGCTGCGCCTTTTGCGACATCTGTTCCTGTAATTCCCATCGCTACTCCAACATCAGCTTGTTTTAAAGAGGGAGCATCATTTACACCGTCACCAGTCATGGAAACGATATTTCCTTCATCACGTAATGCTTTTACAATCTTCACTTTATGTTCTGGAGAAACCCTCGCAAAGACATTTAAGTGATTAATTTTACTTGCTAGTTCTGTATCTGAAATGTTATCTAATTCAGTTCCAATCATAATTTCAGATTTTTCTTCAGCAATACCAAGTTCTTTGGCAATTGCAAAGGCGGTATCCTTATGATCACCAGTAATCATAACTGTGCGAATACCAGCTTTTTTACATTCTATAATTGAATCTTTTACTTCTGTGCGTGGTGGATCAATCATACCGACAAGACCGATAAAGATGAGATTTTCTTCGAGGTGATTAATATCCACATCGTTTGAATCGTATCGTTTATATGCGAATGAAAGTACTCTTAAGGCTTCTTGCGACATTGACCCCGCAGCTTCTAATATTTGATTTTTATCAGAATCTGTTAGGACCTCCAGTTTATTATTTATAAAAATATGGGTACAGTGAGGTAAAAGTTTATCAATAGCACCTTTCGTCATGCTATAGTAGCCTTCATCGTACGTATGTACAGTTGACATCATTTTACGATCAGAATCGAAAGGCAATTCGTTAACACGTTCATGTTTATTTTCTAAATAATCTTTTTGAATGTTAAAAGAGCTTCCGGCAACAAGAAGGGCAATTTCTGTAGGATCCCCCGTTTGTGAGTCGGCACCGTAAGAAGCATCGTTGCATAAAACCATATTTTCTAATAATAGACGGTGTGCAGCATTATTTACATTCAAATTTTCTAGCTGATCGTATGCACGATCACTATAAAAGTGAGTAACAGTCATTTTATTTTGAGTTAATGTACCTGTTTTATCTGAACAAATAATCGTGACAGAACCGAGAGCCTCAACAGCCGGTAGTTTACGAATGATAACGTTTTGTTTAATCATACGCTGAACACCAATTGCAAGAACGATGGAAACGATAGCTGGTAAGCCTTCTGGAATGGCTGCAACAGCTAAACTAATTGCGGTCATAAACATTTCCAAAGTATCTCTTCCTTGTAAAAAACCGATGAGAAACATAATAACGCAAATAGCTACAGCGACAAAACCTAAATATTTTCCTACTTGTGCTAAGCTTTTTTGAAGCGGTGTCATATCATCTTCAGCTTCATGCAAAAGAGTTGCGATTTTTCCGATTTGTGATTTCATTCCAGTTTCGACAGCAACACCGACGCCACGTCCGTATGTTACTAACGTCGACATAAAGGCCATGTTTTTTTGATCGCCTAATGGTACTTGCTCATCACTTTGCATGGAAGGGCGGTAGACTGCATCTTTATCGACAGGGACAGATTCACCAGTTAGAGCAGATTCTTCAATTTTTAAATTCGCAGTTTCGATAAGTCGTAAATCGCAGGGGATATACCGCCCAGCATCAAGCATAACGATATCACCTGGAACGACGTGCTCAGATGGAATCTCTTTAAGTTCACCATCTCGCTTTACGATAGCTTTAGGTGTTGCCATCTTTTTCAATGCTTCTAAAGCCTGTTCTGCTTTCGATTCTTGGATTACACCGATAACAGCATTTAAAACTACAACGAGCGCGATAATACTTGCATCGGCCCATTCACCTACAAAGGCGGAAATAAGGGCAGCGATAATAAGGACATATACGAGGACGTCATTAATTTGGGCGAAAACGCGCTGCCATAAAGTACGTTTTTGTTTTGAAGTCAATTCGTTTGGACCATACTGTTTTAAACGTTCATTTACGTTTTCATCTGTTAAACCGTGCTGTTCATTTGTTTCTAGGTCGATTAATGTTTGATTTTTCGTCTTACTGTACCAATTGCTCATAAGTAAGCACCCCCAGTAAAAACAGTTAGCAATGGTAGTGTGGCAATTTTTTTAAAGTAGTATGTATGGAGAAAAAATCTAAGGTGAGGTTCTACTTTCATTGTACAGTATTTTAGAATGTGATGAGGAAAAGAGAAGAGTTGTCATGAATTTGTTGAAATTAAAAGAGCCTCGAATACGTGAGGCTCTTTGTTATTTTTTAATTAATGTACCTAATTCCTCAGTAATAGCTTGCATTTCACTAATACTGAATGTTTCACGTTTCATAACATGCTCATAAATGTCACGTAAGTCCTCGTACATTTCTGCGTTAAAACTAGCAGCTCTCATTGCTCCAGCATTAACCATGCGTAATTTTTCTTTAATAGCTTCTACCATATATTCAACGTTTGCTTCTGATTTTACGGATAAATCCACCGAAGTGTCCCCCTTTAAAATAACATAAGGTTATCTTAACATTTTTTTATCATTTTCGTTAATGAAACTTTTCAATCCTATTAAATTAGTAGGGATTTCCTTTATATTTAATAATTGGTTGTTTATACTATATAAGTATATAGTAAGAAATGCACCAAGAAGGGAAGAAACAAAAATATGGTCCGGGTATTGTTTGTTTGTCTTGGGAACATTTGTCGTTCTCCAATGGCAGAAGCAATTTTTCGAGATCTTGTCGTAAAAGAGGGACTCGAAGAGAAAATTGTCATTGATTCTGCAGGAACTGGAGATTGGCATATTGGTCATCCACCACATAAAGGAACACAAAAAATTTTAAAAGAAAATGAAGTCTCTTTTGAAGGAATTAAAGCACGGCAAGTAGAAAAAGAAGACTTAACAAAGTTTGATTATATTATTGCCATGGACAACAAGAATATAGCGGATTTAAAAAGTTTTGATAAAACTGGAGGCTATATTGGTAGACTGTCCGATTTTGTTCCAGACGGTGGCTGGACAGACGTTCCTGACCCTTACTTTACAGGGAACTTCCAAGAAGTGTATGACCTTGTAACAGAAGGGTGTGTAAAGCTATTAGCTTTCATTCGAAATGAACAAGGAATATGAGGAAGCTTAGAAAGTAATACTTTCTAATATAAGAAATGAAAGGGTGAAGGAATATGGCAAAGAAAAATAATATTGCTCGAAACATTGCGATTGGTGTAGCTGCAGGTGTAGCTGTATCTATGTTAAAGAAAGAAAACCGTGAAAAAGTAAAAAACACGGCAGAAAAAGCAAAAACAAAGATGATTGAAATTGGTGAAAATGCGAAGATAAAAGAAAAAGTGCAAACTGTTACAGATAAAGGACGCGAACTTGCTGATTTCAATGTAGTGAAAGCGAAAGTAGCAGAAATTAAAAAATTGACGCCGTCTGTTGTAGAAACGTTAAAAGAAACGAAAGAAATTTTTAGTAAGAAAAAAATTGTTCCAGTAGAAAAGCCGGAAACGATTGAAATTCAAGCTGTATCTCCAAAGGTAGATGAGCTTAAAGCAGAAGAAGAGCCAGTGGTAGCTGAAGATGGTGGTATGAAAGAAGCGCGTGAATTATTTATGAAGGACTCAAATGCAGAGGAAAAAAAAACTGAAGAATACATTGAGCTAAAGCAAAATAAAGAAGAGAAGAAAAGCGTCTAAAACATATGAAAAAATTTCTAGAAAAAGCAAAAAGACATCGTACTTTTTCGTTTGGGAAAGATTTATATGACCGGACGATGCGCGATGATGTAGCGGGCTTAGCAGCACAGCTCGCTTATTTCTTCTTGCTTGCGATTTTTCCTGGGCTTGTTTTCTTAATTACGCTTCTTGGCTTTATTGACCTTCAAACAGAAAGTGTGCTCAATTTATTAGAACCGTACGTACCAGAAGATGCGATGAACTTAATTGAAGTAAACGTAGATAAAGTTGTAAACGAACAAAATGGTGGTTTATTATCATTCGGTTTACTATCGATGTTATGGTTTGCTTCTAATGGAGTAAATGCGATTATGAATGCTTTTAACCGTGCTTATGATGTAACAGAAACACGCTCCTTTATTAAAACAAGAGCTTTATCAATTGTGTTTACATTAGCTATTATTTTTATGATTGTGTTTGCGCTAATTGTTCCAGTATTCGGACAAGTAATTGGTGCAGCAGTGTTTAAAGCAATTGGTTTATCGGATAGTTTTGCTTATGTGTGGAGTATTGCACGTTTAGTAGCGAGTTTCTTCGTTTTGGTCGCTTTGTTTAGCTTTTTATATACGTTTGCACCTGATCGGAAATTAAAGCGAAGAGAAGTCATATCGGGGGCTTTATTTGCTACTGTAGGGTGGATTGTGGTATCGTACTCATTTGCCTATTATGTAGATAAATTTGCAAATTACGCTAATACATATGGTGGTCTCGGTGGTATCATTATTTTAATGTTATGGTTTTACTTAACTGCGTGGGTAATTTTACTTGGCGGTGAAATTAATGGTTTACTCCATCATTATAGAACAGGTGACAATAATTCCCGTAATGAAAAATGAGCTCTTGTTCCATAATAAAAGGGAACAGGGGGGATATTTCATGAGTAATAATAAAAAGAACCACAATAATAAAAGCAACAATAAACAAAAGAGCAGTTCGCATCCAAAGCATAAAACAAGCAGCAGTGCGAACGGTCATAATAGCTACCATTAAAAAAAACGGGTCCTTCATCAGGGACCCGTTATTTATTTCCTTTTAATAATCGTAAACCATTCAAAATGACAAGGATGGTACTTCCTTCATGTCCAATAACACCGAAGGGAAGAGCTAAAAACTGTAAAAAATTTGAACAAATCAGCATTGCAATGACAGCTAAAGAGAAGATAACGTTTTGCTTCACAATACGGTTCATTCGTTTTGATAAACGGATTGCTTGAGAGAGACGAGATAATTCGTTTTTCATAAGAACAACGTCTGCAGTCTCTAATGCTACGTCTGTTCCTTCACCCATTGCAACACCAATACTAGCAGTAGCGAGGGCAGGTGCATCGTTTATACCATCTCCAACCATGGCGACTATGCCATACTTTTCTTTTAACTGCTTTATCGTTTCAACTTTTGTTTCCGGTAAACATGATGCGTAATATTCTTTTATATTACTTTCATTGGCAATTGCTTTTGCTGTTTCTTCATTATCACCAGTAATCATGATTGCTTCGACACCAATGCTTTGCAAATCACGAATAGCCGCTATCGTTTCTTGGCGAAGGGTATCTTTTAAAGCGATTAGTCCAAGAATACCATCCTCATCACTAATATAAACGACAGTTTTCCCCTCTTTTTCAAGTGAAGCAGAAATGCCATTATGGAATGTTTTTATTTCCTCCCCGATAAAATCAGCTTTACCAATTTTATAAGCTTTGTTTTCTAATATTCCTTTTAATCCAAAACCAGTTACATCTTCAACGTTTTCTGGTTTTTTTATCGTAATGTCGTAAGCATGTTTTGCATATTTAACAATCGCTTCTGCTAAAGGATGTGTAGAGTGACTTTCAATCGCTGCTGTGATAGAAAGTACTTCACTTTCTGCTATGCCTTCTCGAACATATACATCTGTTACAGTAGGTTTTCCTTGTGTTAATGTTCCTGTTTTATCAAAGGCAATCGCCTTTACTGAAGCTAGACGTTCTAAATGAATACCACCTTTAAAGAGAATACCGTTTCTCGCTCCGTTTGAAATTGCTGATAAAGTTGCCGGTGTAATGGCTGCAACTAGTGCGCAAGGAGAAGCGACTACAAGTAAGATCATGGCGCGATAAAACGTTTCATTCCAACTCCAATCAAGTAAGAAATGAGGAACGAACATCATAAGCGCAACAACAAGTAGTACACCTTTTACGTATGTTCCTTCAAATTTTTCGATGAATAGTTGTGATGGTGATTTTTCGCTTTGTGCACTTTGAACGAGACGAATAATCTTTTGGAATAATGTTTGATCGCTCGGCTTCGTAATTTTAACTTCAATAGCTCCACGTAAATTTACAGTGCCAGCAAATACTTCATCACCGAATTTTTTCTCATTCGGAATAGGTTCTCCTGTAATAGCAGCTTCATCAATATTTGTTTCACCAGTATGAATTGTGCCATCAGCAGGAACACGCTCACCTGGCTTAATTAAAATAATATCGTTAATTTGTAATTGTCCAACTGGAATACGTTCCTCGGTTCCGTGTGAAATACGTAATGCTTCTTCAGGTTGTAAGTCAAGAAGCGCTGAAATTTCTTTTTGGCTTTTACTTAATGTATAAGATTCCATTGCTCCGCTTAATGCAAAGATGAAGATTAAAATAGCACCTTCTGCCCAGTAACCTATAACTGCGGCGCCGATAGCTGCAAAAATCATGAGCATTTCAACATTTAGCTCTTTCTCTTCAATTGAGTCTGCAATACCTTCTTTCGCTTTTGCAAATCCTCCAATTACATAAGCAAGGATATAGAAAGTAATACCTGCAATTATTGCATCATTTTTTGTGAATAACCAGCCAGCTAAAATAAAAATACCAGATGCGATTGCAAATATAAGTTCATAATGTTTCTTTAATGTATCCCATAAAGAGGGATGAGAAATATCTTTTTGTGCTTGTAATGTTTTTACTTCTGCGTTCATTAATACTCGCTCCTTCCGAATTCTTATTGAGAAAAAGAATCAAAATCGAAACCCCTATAAAACGACGAAAGCTGCCATCCATAATGGATAGCAGCATTTCTGTTGAATCTGATTTTAATAGTTATTATGTTGTAATTATTCTATAGTATAGCATATGTTTTTCTTAGATGATATGTTTTTGTTTTAGTATAAAGTGAAACTT
>NZ_JBALMG010000040.1:0-23666 GCF_036963225.1 Bacillus sp. JJ783
TAGCCATTAGGCGCATGAGGTTGTTACCAACAGGGTGATAACAATATAAATATTTCTTTTTTCTTCTATTATATGTCCATTTCGCAGACTGTAAATTTATTTTCATTTCCAAGCATGTATATCATATTCTTCATTAATACAATAAATGAATTCCACGGTAAAGATAGGAAATTTATATATCTAACATTTATAATTTATGTTATGGTACAATATGTTAATTAATTACAATACTTTCTAAAAGGTGGATACATAATGAAAGCAAAGAAACTCGTAGCATTAACAGTTCCAGTTCTATTATTGTTCGGTTGTGGGGTAGGAGATAAAGATTCTACTCCTAAGACGCAAGAGGTGTCTAAGAAGAAAGAAAAGATGTCAGAAAAAGAGTATCCGCTTTACATTTGCGAACAAACTATAGAGTTCACAAACAAGATAGAAGAATATTCAAACACAGTAAGACAGGCAGTTAAAGGTAATGGAGATTTACAAGATGTCTTAGCATCTATAGACGAATTAGAGGATGTTTTAGATAGTATAGAAAACATAGAAGCACCAAAGAAGTATGAAGACAAACAGAAATCAATGCAAGAAGGGGTAGACGAAGCAAGAAAAGGATTAGAACTAATAAGAGACGGTATGAAACAGTTCGCAGACGGTAAAGATAACGAAGCTAGAATGAAAGGTAAGGAAAAGGCATCAGAAGGTGCAGAAGTAGTAAAACATGCAGGTAATAACTTATGGACTCCAGTGATAAGAGATTTAGTAGGTGAAGACCAAACTGTATACGAAAGAGCATTACGTAATAAAACACATTAATCAGTAAGGAGTAATTAAAATGAAAGCAAAGAAACTAATAGCTTTAACAGTTCCAGTCATGTTGTTGTTCGGTTGTGGGGTAGAAGATAAAGTTTCTACTCCTAAAGTTGAAGAAACGAGTAAGGCAATGTTGAAAACGGTAATATCAGAAAAAGAATATCCAAGTTATATGTATGAGCAATTATTAGAGTTTCAATTTAATAAGGATGATATAGTAATAAGTTTAGGTTATGCACAAAAAGGTGATGAAAAGTATAAGGAAGTTTTTAAAACAGCAAGTGCTATGGATGAAGCTTTAGACCGTATGGAAAACATAAAAGTACCTGATAAATATAAAGACATCCACAAACTTGTATTAGAAGGTGTCACTGACGCAAGAAAAGGTACAAAGTTTATACTAGACGCAAAAGGTAAAGATGCAAACGAAGTTAGTTTAGCTATTATGCATAGTATTCCCCACATGTCAGGTATGGATGGAGAACAGTGGAAAGAAGCAACTTTCCAATTAGCTCAAGAAGACAAAGATACCTTCTCTAAGGTATTTGATAAGAAAGTAAAAGAACATCAACAAAAATAAAGTAACTTTTAATTATACATACAATCATACAACACGATAAGAGGAAATAAGAAAATGAAAGCAAAGAGACTTGTAACATTCGATTTACCTATCATGCTATTATCAGCTTGTACACTAAACATATATGGTCTTACACAGGCAGAATATAGAAAAGTGGACAAAGAATATTGATCAAGTAAACTAACAATATAACAAGGAGGTTATTTCATGAGTTATGATACTGTAGCATCGCTACAACGCATGCAACAATTACAGCAATCGGAAGCTGCTGCCGGAAAGAGAATAGTCTTACAACGAATACCTACTGCCTTAGATGCTATATTGTTTATTACAGCAATTATCTTGGCTATCCCAACTCTTGTAATATCTTATATTTTATTTATTATCTATTATTCATACATAGTTAAAACATACGTAGTCAAGAATGTAGCTACTGGCGAGAAATTTAGAGTTGCTAAACAGGATTTTAAGCAATATAAAAAGGATTTTAAAGCAAAGGAAAAAGAAGTTAGAAAGATATCTGATTTATAATTTCGTTTAAAGGATGAAAATAAAATGAAAAAACGTTCTAACTTTATGAAAGTTGTTAGCTCCATATTTAGGGGCTTTCGTTTAATAGGTAGAATTATAAATCCTATATTAAAAGCATTATCTAAAAGTAAATTTTAAATATCATAGCAATAAAAAGGAGCCAACTCATAAAGCAGTGTCCTTGATTCTTATGGACGAAGACGGATATAAGAGAGTAACTAATTAAAGTAAGGAATAACGTATATGAAAATTAAAGTATTACTAGCAAGCATAATCGGACTGATGCTCGTATGGTGTCTATCAGCTAAGGATACTATTACTATAGAAGAAGGGTTCACACATCAATTAGACTTTGAAAACAAGTTGAAAGAATACTCAAACGGTATGATTGAGATTGAGGATTCAAAGATAGAGTATCGTGAAAAGGAAAACGACAGGGTTTATTCCGCAAACTGGAATGGATTCACGATTTATTCAAAGATGGGTAAGAGTGATTGGGTATCAAACTCCGTTTCAGTTGCAACAAACAAACGAGTTTTTGAAGATAAGACAGCATATGAACGGTATCATAAGCTAATGGAGTGTTTGATTCGTATCGCAGACTCAAAACTATCGATAGAAGAGATAGATAAGCTAATTGCTAAAGGGGTAGGAGCAAACGAGTCACCAAACGATTATGATTTTTCATATGAACGATATGTAGGGCAAGACCGAACAAACAACATTAGCTTTACAATAACGGATAGAAAATGATAAGACCATAGTGATTGGTCTTATTTTTTTGTCTCCTTTTAACCAATAGCATTTTGAAAAAAACACGCTAAGCAACAAATAAAAAAAGCCGCCCAATTAAGGACGGCCCTTGTTTTTACTTCACATACACATAGGCTTCATTTGCTGTTACATAGTATGTTTTGCCTTTACTATTGTGTACTTTATATTGAGCTGAACCATTAACGGTTACTTTAGCATCAATAGTAAATCCAAGTCCTTCATCTACAGTTCCAGCTACATCTTTATCAGACCAAGAAGCAGAATCATAGAAGCGAAGGTTGTCCACTTTAGAAACAACGCGTTTTCCTACTTCAGAACTTGCAGCAGAAACTTGTTCTCCTTCGTATCGAATGTAAGATGGATTGTAGTAAATCCATTGATTACCGCCAAGGTTTAACCAATCCCCTTTTTTCGCCCATACTTGATAGGCTTCACCTTTACCTAATTGACGAATAACACCGGAATTAGTTGAAGGGCCACTTCTAAGGTTAACGTTATATCCATCGATATAAGCAACCCCTGTTGCCCCTGTAACTTTTTGAGGAGGTTCTTGTGATTTTGGTTTAACCGTAACCGTTTCACCTTCATACGCCTTTTGTACGTCCGCTCTGAATTGTAACTCTGATACACCATGACTGCGAAGATAATCAATCGGATCTTCATGGTCAGTTCCACCTAATTTGTAAGTGATATCTTTATGTGTCCATAGCCCCTTAGAAGGATGAATATTTCTATCACGTAAAATCTCACCTAATAGATTTACATAACGCTCATATGAACGCTTAAACTTTACTGGGTCACTTGTTTCACAAAGTTCTACATGAACGAATCTAGCATTTGCAGATGGTCCAGCCCCCCAAGCACGATATTTTGTAGATGCAATTTGAATATTTTCATCCCAATCCGTTGCATAGTGAACAAATGCGTTTCTCCATGTACGAGACTCATATTTTTGAATATTAATAGCTGGAGCTTCAGGAGTAGCGGTAGAATGAGCTACAACCCCCTCATAAGCACCTACGCCATAGCGGTATGGATCTTGTGGTAAACCTGGAATGATAAGTGTTCTATCAGCAAAAGCACTTGCTGCAGAAGTTAATGTAATAATGGCAACCGTAGAAATTGAAACTAAGAATTTAATAGATTTTTTCATGTGTCATTTTCCCCTTTTGGCCCAACAAAAAGAGCACCGTCTTTTGACAATGCTCTCCTTATGTAAGGCGTATATTTTTATTTGCTGTTATGTTTTTCTTTTCTTGCATCAGATCTTTGGATTTTTGCCTGAATTTCAGAAGCTACACTTTCTAATAACCATGCTGGAATCCATTTCTCCCAGCCGATCCTTGCACAGTTCGCTGCGAAACTATTAAAAATGTGGTAACTCAATCCACCGACTACCATGAAGAAAAAGAAGTCAGGCAGTTTAAGAGCGATATCAAACAAATGTGCAAGAGCCGGCAATGATAAAAGCACCACGGCTCTCGTGATGCCCTCAATTCCATATTGTGATGAGTATGTCCCATCTAGTTTTGAAGCTTTACTACCGGTAATCCAATCAAGCATAATAATCCATGCAAAAATCGTTATCCAAATTAAATTTGCTTTACCATATATCAAACTTATTATTGTCCCTAATCCACCACCTATAGCGCCACCTAATTTAAATTGAGTACTAGTAATAACTTCGGATATATCTAATGACTTGATAAGATCTTGTATTCGTTCCAAGTTCACACCTCCTTTTTTATTTTGGCCAAAATAAAAAAGACCAGCTTATGGCTGATCCTTTTTAGGTTATAAAATTTTATGTTTAAGAAATTTGGTATAATCCTTAGTTATTACTAAAATATCAATAGGTCCTCCACATGTTGATAATCCATCCTGAAATCTACAATAATTTATTGTGAGATCTACAATAAATTCAGCGAAGTCAACCGCATCTTTGAGAGGCATCATCTCAAAATTAATATCCGTATCTTTTAAAAGCTTACTAGTAGCCTGAGGCTCACCTCTCCATGCCGCCCCATAAATAAGGCTATTCGTCTCTGAATAATTTTGCCTCTTCACTTCATCTTTACAAACAGAATACATATAAGCTTCATCATTTTCGAATCCAGCAACTTGAAAATAAACATTATATGTTGGATATTTTTCTAACAGAAATTGATTAAGCTTAACAGCAACTTCCTCTACTGTATCAGTTTCTAAAACTCTATCAATATCAAAGATACGTAATAAATCAGAAACTGTTCTCCCTTCAATAATTGCACTCCCACAAGTTGATACACCTATAGTAGCTTTTCGTAACAGAACAATTTTTTGTGCATTATCACTTAAAGTGAATAATTCTTTTGCTCCATCGGCTAAATTCATTGTTCTAGTTAATCTACTATCCGCAGCCATAGCTATACCATCTGGTACATATACTGTTGTAATAATTGACATGAATATCTTACCTCCTAATCATTCTAGGAGTTCATCATACCATATTATCCCATATTTTTTCATTCAGCCCTTATACTTTACTCCACAACAAGAATTCACATAACCATGTCTATATTCCATATAAATTGTCCTCTTACATGTAGGACAATTAAATATCTTTCTTGTATAAACATTATCCATTTCACTAGAATTATCACCAGTAGCTTGTTCTTCTTTTATTTTACTAGTAATTTCCCCACTATCTGCCAGATGTGTAGAATAATTATTACATCGACCATCTTTCCTCACTTGTATTCCTCCTTCGCCATCATATGTTTACTCTTTCTCTATAAGTCGAATTTATTCAAATCCAAAATAAAAAAGACCAGCTTATGGCTGCTCCGGTTTATTTTCAGTTAATGTTATTTTTGGTTGTTCACCTGTAAGCTTATAATAATCTTCTACACAAACATTCTTTACATTACTTCCAATTTGTAATTCGAAAAGTCTAGCCCCTCTATTACACATTTGGCATTTGGTTGCCATACGAATACTCAGTGTACCGTCAGACATGCCCCAAACCTCGACTTTTTCTTTTTCTTGAATGCCGGCATAATCCAACATGTCAAAAGGTATTTGTACCCGAACGCCGTTTTCAATACGTTCCGCATCTACTAATCTACCCATAAACGGGCTCCCTTCACCTGTTTGTAAAGGCATTCCTTGCACATTGTTATTTTCCATTCATACCTCTCCTTTTTTATATACCATTCCAAGTTTTCCAGTTACCATCGATGCCCATCGTATAGAATGACCAACCAGATGCACCATTCACATAAAAGATAGAACCGTAAGAACCGAATGCTTGTCCACCCACATTCACTCCGTAAGTTGATACTTTTCTGTTAAAATGAACATCTGCATTCGTGCTAATTCGAAACTCAGGAGTATTAACCCCATAACCTAAAAATGTATTACTGTCACCTATAGCTAGTGACTGTACGGGTGTATAACCAGATGCTAAATTATCCATCGTAGTTTCCCAACTATAGACAGATGGTAATTCTCCTTCCACAAGTTGTACACCTGATACACAAACAGCCATATTACTTCCGTAATCCCCAGCTCCATAAATATCAAAATAACAAAATCCGTTATCAGGAAAGTTATCAGGAATTGTAAAAGTGTTAGAATAACGAACTATGTTTCTTCCTGGCGCATCAAATGCTTTTTCGAATCTTAAATCTTCTATCGGCCGTCCATCTGGTGCATAGTGTCCTGTTATAACACGTAAACGCGGATAATCAGATACAACATTGCCGTTATAAGTTGCCGCACGAAAATGGGCAGATAACGTATACTTCTTCCCTCTTTTCACACCACTAAACAACGGATATCTAATCCAATGCTGTATATTAATGCGCATGGCGTTAATCATTTGTTCATATCCAAAGTCATGATAGTTGTTTTCAATATATGGTTCACCTGTGATTCGCCATTCGGGACTATATTTCACTTTACGCATGTTGTTTTGTGGAAGATAACAAGAAATACTAGAAAACATATGATCTGCAATAAGGTTTTTCTTAGGTATAACAGAATATTTCTTCCCAAACTCATCCTCATACAAGAAATTAGCCATTTTAACAGTGACTCCATTTTTATCAATCATAACCTTATCCCCTGAAATCTTGATAACGTCTGCATCTATACCTTTTGCAGTAAGCCATTTCACAACGGTATCCGCGTTGATATTTAATTTAGCTACATCGATGGTTATCTTTTCAGCTGTCTGGTTTATAGCAGAAATGATGTCACCTTTTTGAACGGTACTAAGAATATTCTTTTCAGTCAGATCAATACGAGCTGCTTGTTTTTCTACATAAGCTTTATCTGCATATTTTCCGTCAGCCTGTACTTTGGTATATACTTCAGTTTTTATTGCAGCAATACTAATCCCCGCTGCATTAGCAGAGATAAGACGTTCCAACTCAGTTGTTTTTTGATTGTAATCTTGTGTAGCTACTTTCTTGGAAATCACTTCAATTAAATCTTGTTTGTTTTTTGTAACAGTATTCTTCAACTCAGGGATTTGAAAGCCGCCAACATAATCTTCAACTTGCTTAATCTCCACCTTGGCTTTAATCGCTTGTGCTTGCTGTTCTATCTTTGTGTTAGCATCAGTAATCTTTTTCCCCTGATCTGATACTACATTGTTTAAATTGCTAACTGTGAAAGATAATCCGCTTGCTGTTTGCTCTACTGTAGTCATACGCTTTTCAAATCCAGCTTGGCTGTTTTGCACATTTGTTATTGTGGTTTTAACACCTTCCACACTTTTTTCAATCTCGGTTGTTTTCTTGGTGAAGTCATTGACAGTGACTTGATCCTGGTAAGCTCGTTTGTACCCTGTCGCAACATTACCTTTTTCAATTTGAACATTTTTGAAGTTCAAGTATGTGCCCGTTGAGCTTTCATATCTGCCAAAATAAATACGGAAAAATACAGCAGTAGCATTTGTAGGTATTGTAAATGTATAATGTTGTCTTTTCCAAACATTCAATTCTTTGTATGGATTACCATATATAGCATCCCAGTTGGTGCCCTCTGCATTCGTTGTGTAGAACATTTCAAAATGATAATCAGTAGATTCGCAATTTATATCCACTGAAATTGTGACTTGCTTTCCAGGTTCTAAATTTCTTAGTGTTTTTTCATAGTTCCCTAGCTGGTAGAAAGCGTCTGTATGTCGTACACACTTCATAGCAATATGTTCATTGTAAAATTGTTTCTCTACACCACCATCATAACCTCCATGCTCTTGTGGCAAGAATAAAGGCCATTCATTATTACAACTAGAATGAATAACTAAATTATTAGCTCCAATATCAAGATTATCCATGCGACTTTTCACTTGAGTCATGGTTTCTTTAGTCCGTCCAGCTTCTTGCGTGATTTCAGTTGTGACCTTTTTGAACGTAGCTGAATCCGTGTAGTTATCTACTGATTTATTGTAATCACCCAGAACTTTACCAACTTGAATTTGTGGTTTCTTGATAAAAAATGTATTTAATTCATTTCCATTATCAGCATAAAAACAAATAGTAGCGTTGTTATTAGGGTTGGTTACCTCGAATTTTAAACTGTATCTTTTCCACTCTCTCGTCAAAACAATACTAGTGTGGGGATGACCTTCAGCAGCTTCAGCAATAATCCCGATACCCATTCCAGGAACGCCTTGAACCCAAACACTAACCGTATACCATCCCAAAGGAAGTGGCTTTCTTGTACCTTCACGTTTAGCACCTATCGGTTGGTAAACACCGCCTTGATTATTAGTTACAGGCGTTACTTTTAAAACACGATCACCGTGCTCTTCAGTACCCTCGATATTAGAAATATGCGCCCACCAAGTTGCCCTTGGATCAATGAATTCAGTATCAATAAACAAGTTGTTCATACCAACTTCTAAATTGTTCATATTACTCTCGACACGCTCAATTTTTTGCCTTGTTCCGTTTGCATCTTGTTCAATCGAATTTAATTTATTGCCAATTTCATTATCTTTCTTTGTTAATGATTCAATGGAAGTTTTAAAACCATCTGCTGTTTGCTCCGATTTAGTAACACGCTCACTGATTTTGCCTTGTTCAGTTTGTATATTGGTAACTTTTGTTGAAACCCCAGTAACAGTTTCTTCTATTGCTGTTGTCTTTTTGGTAAAGTCTGTAGCTGTTTGGTTTACTTTAGAATCCACTTGCGAAATGGTACGTGTATTACCATCAGCAGTTTGCTTCGCTTCATTAGCAACCTTAGAAACTTGTGACAAGTTATTCCCTAAATCCGTAACACTTTGTTTTTCTGCCTTTGATTTGATAGCTTCATTTGTTTGTTCAAAGGATGTACTGATTTCTTGGAACTTCTTAACATTTCCTTGCTTATCAGTTTCATATATTTGTTTACCAATAAATCCATTATTAATTTCATCTTTTGTAAAGACACCAGATTTATCTGCTTTATCTTTTAATTGTGTATTAATCCATGTTTGATCTACTTTGTTATTAATTTGCTTTTGAACATCAACTATTTGCCCAGCTATTTCTTGCGCTTTACCTTCCACACTTTGAACCTTTTCATTTAATTCGTTTTTTGTGGTCTCAATATCTTTGCTCACTTGTTCCAATGTTTCTTTCTTAACTGATTCCACATCAGGGACAACAGGGTCCCATATACCATCTTTCCAAAGTTTCAAAATACCAGGCTTACCGTTAGAAATATCTAACCATAATGTTTTTCTATCTTTAATCCCTGTTGTCGGTGGATAATTTGATTCAATGATTTCAACGGTATTATCTTCGATATTTTTTTGAACTTTTTCGGCAAGTGTTTTCGCTACTTCTGATTCTTTCTTAGCATTACTAGCTGTTTCATTAGCTTCTTTCACTAATTTGTCTAACTGATCTAGCATTTCTTGTTTATTTCCTAAAGAACTAAGAATTCGATTGTAAATCTTTCTTAATTCTTCGTTCGGATCAGTAATCTCACGATAATCACCAAACACATATTTATCTTGTGAAGGATCAGTAAATGATTCATCCCCAGCAATTGCGCGCGCTTCAAGATACAATTTAGGTGTAAATCCAGTATCCTTAATTCGGATTGTATCTCCTTCATTAATTAGCTCATGAGCCAGCCCGAATATACGCCCGATACTTTGTGCTTGAACCTCATACGAAACTGAAGTGTTTACACGTTTTGCTAACTCTGTTTTCATAAGTGTCATTAAACGTTGCGGTGTTATATCTTCTTCTGTTTCTGGCGTGTAGAAGCCGAACTTATGATGACCGCGCTCATTCCATCTTTGAAATGCATCACTGTCCACAATATAAGGGAGACCATTATTAATGCTCTCAACTGTGATAATAGTGTCGCCTTCTTTTTTCACGAAACCAACTAAGGATGTACAAATGTTTTGCGAGTTCTCAACACGCTTAATACCCACTAAATCTTTACCAAGAGTTACTTCTTTCCCTGTTTCTTGACCACGCTTCTTTACCATATCTACATAACGGCCAACGATTTGAAAGCCGACCACTTCAGCACGGTATTGTATTTCTAATTCAAATAATGATGCTATCTTTTTAAGGAAAGATAATGGATCGATGAATTCATCAATAGTCATAGAACGGAAACTAGCATACTCTATATTTCCTTTCTTCCACTTTGTACCTGAAAGAGCTATATCCACCATTTCCATTACTGTCTTGCCTTCTATTTTTTGTGGAGGAATAATTCCAGCTTTAGCAAGTTGAATCCATTCACCAGATGCATATGCGATTACTGATCTGTCATTAGAGTCTTTTTCCGCTTCAGTAATTACATATGGAACAATTCGACCATCACGCACTTCTTTTAACACTAAATTTTGCTGCATAAGAGTTGCTGCATGGTCCGTATTATCAAACACTCTAAATTCTAAAGTATCGATATTATTTTTGATTTCCCAATGCCTTTTATCATCCCAATAATCTTTTGTTTGGATGTTTGCAACAATTTGTTCTGTTTTAAAATCCACAACATGAAGTATACCGCTAGGTGTTCTCATCTATATCTCTCCCTATATATCACCTTTGCTGTTCCGATATTTGCTGGCATAATTTCTAGTTTGTTCTGGCCCTTATTGATTTTAGGGTAATCACTAAACAAGTCTTTCAGATTAATTGCATTTGCACTATTAATACTCACAAGACTTTTAGCCGTATCAATTTGTACTTTATCCCCTTTTTCCATAATGTAAGGAGGATTATCACTTGTATTTTGATTTACTTTCCAAACCTTTATATCATCAACTGTCATAGTTGTAGTTGGATCGTTATTCCACCATTGTGTGATAGAAATTTGTATTTGTGCGACTTTATTCATTAAGATCCCGTCTGTATCTATCCAACGTGCTTTTGCTCCAGCATCATCAATTTCAGTACCTTCAGCAAATTTTGTAATGAAAAATTCCCACTCATTTCCGATTCGGTATACTTGTAATCTACCGTAGAAGTTATTCCAAGTGTTTGAATATTTACCGCGCGTATTGATCATAGTTTGTTCCGCTTGATGACCAGGATAAGCAAGTTTAGCGAATCCATGTGTTTCTTCTGCTTCCCAAAATACATCGTTCATTGATAAACGAGCGACAGGTTTACTACTTTCATCCAGTAAAGCTATTTCAACTCGTCCCATTTGAACGTAACTGGAACTAATGAATCTCACGTATGCGGACATAATGAAATCTTGTATAGGTCCACCTGGAATGCTTTTCTTCATAATCGCCCCATGATGACCTTTGTAACTATTGTCACCATAATCAGTTACATAAACTTGATGTCCATTTGTTTTAAGTACACCGCCACCCTTAGCATCTTCAAATTCCGATACATTCGTCCAGCCTATTATAGTAGACATTTCATCCCACATTACACGTTGTTTTCTCTCTACTGGAAGTTGAGAAGCTGCAAGTGGATATCCAATCCTAAAGTATTCATTCCTCTTCCAAACATCTAAAAATGTAGAAGGATTTTCAACTTCAATTTCGATAATAGGCTCTGACTCCACAGTGCCTTTATTTTGAACGTTAGCAATTAAACCAAGTCCATCTGTTTGAAATTCTACCGTTCGAGTAGGTCCTAATTTATAAGGCATTGGACAAATAAATTTAAGAATTCCTTTACCAAGAGTGACGAATTCATCTGGATCAAACCCCTCGTCCACAACAGCTAGATATGTTCTGTTTGGCTCTACATCGAAAATAAGCTCTGCTGGTTGATCTGTAATTAACCAATCTGCAATTTCTTCTTTCAATGTTTCTAAATCCGATCCATCGGGGACGATAATTCCAACAGGAATAGAAAGAACACGTATGTCAGTTTGTGTATTTAATAGCCTTGCTCCGGGGTAACCCGGAACACTTAGAAAATTCCTTTTTAATGGTGCCCATGTAGGTCTTTTCCATCCTTTTTCTATTTGAACAAAGTTTTTTCGTTGGTTGTTAAATGTAAAAGAACTCATGTTAACACCTCGTTTCTTTATAAAATAAAAGAAACCCTAACCTAAAAGGCTGAGTTTCTCTTTGTTTCTCTATCTTGATACTCGGTTGTATATCGATAAGTACCACGTGCCACATCTCGCCCCTCTATAACAACAGGAACCTCAACTACCAAGTCACCACCAAGCAGTGGAATTGCTCCACCGCCAGGTGATCCAGATGAGTAATTGAATACTTGATTGGATACACCGCTTGTCATCGCTTGTCTACTATTTGCCATACTGCCATACACACCGCTCATAACAGTTTTCAATCCCGATAATTGGCTCATAGAACTATCCATCATGCGACTCATATCACCCATTAATTGACCCATAGAACCGGTAGTGCCGATCATAGTTTTTGCAATACCTTCACCAATAGATCCAAGTGTCTTTTTATTCAAAGGTAAAACCGCTTCTTTTCCAGCTTCTCCTGCTCCTTGCAAGTTTCCACCATTCATTCCAAAGATAGTAGGTTTAGTGAAGATACCACCTTTTGCACGCCAATCTATATTGAGTCCAGATGGAAACGTAATATCTTTTCCTAAAACGTTTTTCGTACTAGTTTGTAAGCTGAAATGTGGAAGAGGTGGCATTTCAGGTTTAGGAATTTTCAACTTCAAATTTTCAAAGAATCCTTTGATTTTATCAATGAATCCCTTAACTCCATCAACCGCATCCCTTATTGGATCCATAATAAATCTTTTCGCTGCTTCAAATTTTTCTTGTGCAGCATTCTTCACGGAATCAAATTTTTCTCTCGCTGAATTATATAAATCAGTAAATTTTTGTTTAGCTTGATTATACGTTTCAGTGACCGGATTAATTACGTATTGTTTCACCAAATTCCAGGCTGAAAGTGTATAAGATTTTATTGTTTCCCAATTACTTAATATCCAATTTGCTAAATCTCCGAGCTTTTGTTTTGTTGTATTCCACAATTCTTGAACTGGTTGAATAACATACTGTTTTATTAAATTCCAGCCTGCTAGTGTATAAGATTTCGCTGTTTCCCACTGTGAACCAAGCCAAGAAACCAAATCAGAAAATTTTTCTTTCACCAAGTTCCATACTTCCTGTACTGGTTGAATGATATATTGTTTGAATAAACCCCATCCGATTTGCGCTGCTGCCTTTGCTATTTCCCATTGCTTACTAAGCCAGTTAACTAACTCGCCAATTTGTCCGCTTACCCAATTGTAAGCTTCTTGGATTGGTTGAATAATATATTGACTGATTGCCGCCCAAGCAATTTGCACCCCGGCTTGAATTAGTAACCAACCTGCTTCTAAAACTGTTGAAATCAATGAAATGATAGGGTCTAAAAAAGTAACAATTGTATTCCAAGTGTCTTGCCATGCTTGCGTTAACATGCCCCACAATTCGGAAGCCATTGTAACTAAAGATGTCCACCAAGAAGAAGCCGTTTCAACAACTCCGGACCATAAGTTACTAAAGAATTCGCCTATTGGATCGAAGAAACTATGCATCATTTCAGTGAATGAAGCCCAGGCCCCAGAAAAGAATTCAACAATAGAATTCCATGCATCGCTACATACCTGACCTATACCTGTCCATAAATCATTAAAAAATTGACCAATAGGATCAAAAAATGCATGCATTGTTTCTAAAAATGAACTCCACGCTTCACTGGATGATTGAACGATACTATCCCACAGTCCTACTAAATATTCCTTAATAGAATTCCAGGTTTCTATTGTCCAGTTTTTGATATCTTCCCAGTTTTTATAAATAGCAAAACCTAGAGCGACTATAGCTGCTACGATAATCGGCACAATGGCAACTATCCCGGCTGCAGCAGCCGCACCAATTCCAAATATACTCATTACCGTTACAACTATTGGCGCAAGTGCCATAATCGCCCCCGATATTATACCAATGGCTGTTGCTACGGCTGCTAATGTCGCTGCCAATTCTGGATTATTAGAAATCCATTCAGCAAATTTAGAAATAAGATCGGCTACAACTCCAAGTACCGGCTGAAGAGCAACTTGTAAATCTTGCATAGCTTTTTGGAATTTTACAGCTGGACTTGCATCCATTTTTTTAATAGATTCATTTAATTTATCCTGATTCTTCTGAAAGTCTACGGTTTTTTCTGAAGCACTTATCAAAGTATTGGTAATATTTTGTCCTTGGTCTTCAAACATCGTTGCTAGAACTTTAACCCCTACTTGATTTCTTTTTATCGGGTCTTCTATCCCTTCAATCGCTTTAGCTACTTCTACCATAGCTTTTGAGCCTTCACTTCCGCCTTTAGCGACAGATGCTCCCCACTTTTCTATTTGCTCTGCGGCAATCCCAGAACCACTAAGCGCTTCTTTTAATGCCTTATCCGCCCCTTGTGCAAATTCAGTTAATTGAACCCGTCCTTCTTTTAGACCCGTAATGTTCAGTGAAGTTCGCAACACTTCACCCGTCCTCTAAGGACTGCTTACTGTCACCAGTAAGACCAGACTATATCATCATCTTATATAAGATGCTCCCCGTTTCGGATGTCATTTGCTTACACCCTACGTCTTTCGACTAGTCGTTACACACTTCCTATTTATAGGATTGGCTCGATATTGTCTCTTATGTGAGAGTTTCACCGAATTAGAGGAGTTTGCTATGAATGTCACCACTCATAGGGACAATTGTTTATCCAATAGGTTGTCAATATTCCAAGTACCTGTTTCAACGCCTGCTTCCATAATTGCTTGGACTTCTTCAGCTTTAAAACCTGCACGAGTCAGCTGACTTCCGTATTCGGCAATAATATCTAGTTGCTCTGGCGGAAATCCCATTTTTAACAACGCATCAACCATACCAAGGGCACTATCTTGAGTTATCCCTAATTCATTTCCTATTTCATATGTTTCTTGTATTAACTCTGTAAAATCTATACCTTCATAAGATGTTGCAATTACCGCTGCCCCTTTTACTATAGATGCGTTAGCTTCATCGCTAATATTTTTATTTAAAGCCCATTGCCTGCGCACGCCCTCTAAAGATGCTTCAGCATCAACTCCATAAGTAGTAACACCTCTAATAGCTTCTTCTACTGACTTTTTGGAGGACTCAGGTACATCAAAAGTAATATCAATCTTTGTTTTTAACTTAGACATATCAAGTGCTTTTTCGATTGTCCCGGCAATTCCACCACCAGCTACCATTGCTCCAAGAACGTTTTCTAAACCAATATCTAACTCTTTAAATTCTCTTTGCGTCCTTTGGGCTTCTTGTTGTAAATCTCGTAATTCATTTCGTACTTGTTGAATTGAATTCCCAGCATCCACAGATCGAATGGCACGTTGTAATTTTTCAATATCCGCTTCAGTTCCTAATGCTTCACGACCAATAATCCCAATCGCTTGTTCTAATTGGCGACTTGTAGCTGTTCCGCTTTTAATTGCATTCACAAGACGATTTCCTAATGCTCCTGCAAAATCATCAACGCTTTTTCCCGTAGCTCTAAACAATGTTTCTAATTGCCTTGTGGAACTCGCTACATTCTCTTGCTCAGCTTTCATGTTTCCTAGTTTATTTTTAAGACCATTAAGTGACCCTTCTGTAAATTCAATTTCACGTCTGAATGCACGATATTGTTCTTCAGAAATTTTACCGTTTTGAAATTGAGCTTGTACTTGTTGTTCCGCTGCCTTCAATTTATCTAGCTTTTGTGTTGTATTTTCAATTTGTTGTGTAAGTAACTTTTGTTTTTGAGCCAAAGCTTCCACGTTACCTGGATCAAATTTTAAAAGGCGCTCAACATCTTTTAATTCTTTAGCCAAAGCGTCACTTTGTTTATTTACATCTTTTAAAGCATTTTGTAACGGTTGAGTATTCCCGCCGATTTCTATCGTAATCCCTTTAATTCTTCCGGCCATTTTCTCACCTCATTTCTTAGAATGAATCAAAGTCTTTTTGATTTGCTTTTCTAACTTTTTCTTTGTCTGGGTTCTCCATTTCAGCAAACTCAGCGATGTAATCAAAACAATCACCGATTGTCATGGTTTCTAAATCCCAATGCGTTAATTTTGCTTTATAACAAAGAGCAAGGAACAAATCAGTGGTTAATTCTTCATCACTGAATGTCCCTTGCTTTTCATCATTTCCTGTTATTTTTTTTTTGCTCCCATAGTGACTTGAACTAGTTCCATTATTTCTGGCATGATTTCTTCAATTGGGAATTCTTCAAATTCATCCAGCCACGTCATAGGATCAGGAATACTTGAATCAGCCGTTTTAGCGAATAACCAAGTCAAGTCATAAATAAGTTCAAAGTCCACTTTACTTATATCAACATTAGACATATTAATAGGTTGTTCTGATCCATTTGGTGAAGTTAAAGCGTTAATTGCTCCTAACCCCATCATATCTGCAAATAAATTACGTCTAAATTGTGCTTTATATCGTTTAACTGTGGCTGCTGTACTTTTTAATCTGACTTGTTTTCCGTCTATTGTAATTGTCTTTTCCATTTACTATTACGCTCCTTTTGGTGCTGCTGGTTTTTTAACGTACACTTCTTTGTACCAGTTATCGTAAATCGTTTGAGTTGTTTTAGAAGTTGTTTTTGTTTTAACCATTGGTCTTCCACCAGGTACTAAAACAATTGGACTAGATACAAACTTCAATTCGTTTGTATTTGGTTCAGCTGAATTTGTTTTTGTTTTAGATGCGATTGTCGGACGACTTGCTGCACAGTTATACATAACATGTCGAGTCGCGTTCACATCACCATCGAATTCAAATAGTAACGCAAATGATTTCCCTTTAGCATCAGCCAATTCATTTAACACACCGTCTGTTTCATCTAATTGTTCTCCTAATGCATCGATAGCAAATTGCTCCGGAATAGTCGCGATAGATAACGTTCCATCGTAACCTTGGTTATTACTTGCCGCATAATAAAGCATGTCATCAGCATAAAATTCAATTAAATCACCGCGTGGCTCAAAAGTTAGTTCAACCCCACCTGGTAATGGAATCGGTGTGCCAAATTTCACTAAAAAATCTTGAGTATCGAATGGAACATAATGTACATTCTTCAGACCAAACGTAACTTTATTTTCTTTATTCACCTACATCAACCTCGTTTCATAATTTTTTTGATGCATTTTTTCAGATTCAATAAAAGTCCCATACGATTCATAAGGAATCTCATGATCGTCTAGGACTTTTTCAAGTTTGGCTTCTGCAACTAAATCTTTCCTAGTTGTATAAAGCTCAATATTTAAATCGTTTATCTTGTGATAGACCTTGTTATCAGCCATTAAATTTGCTGATCCGTCCACAAGAAAACAAATATAAGGTGGTGCTGGAACTGGATTACCTGGTGTAGCTGTGAAATGCGAATAAGCCACAGGATAACCTGTAGCTTCAAGAATTTTTGTTAGTTCTCCTAATGTCATTGTTGAACCGCCCTTTCGATACGTTTTGGCAATTCATCAATTACATACTCTTCAACTGGACGAATATGAACTTGTGCTGGAACTCGACCACCACCGACTTTCGCATGTCCCTTTTCTAAAAGATGCGTTAATTGTCCTTGCGTATTATGAAGGACAACACCATTACCTTCTTTTTTCTTACGCCATCCTTTACGATAAGCACCTGTTTTTTTAGGACTATTTTGCTTTAATTTACTGACAGCAACATCAGCTACTTCTTCTTGTGCTGTCAGTAATTCTTCTTCCACAACATTTGCATATCTTTGTAATTCTCTAGCAAGATCACTCGCAAAATCATTCATATTAAGTATGCTCCTTTGCGATTATAGTCAAAGTTTGATACATTTCATCATCATTCATTGGCGGTTCGATAATGTCAAAGATACGATCATTCATTTTAATCCGCATTTCTTCTGTAACACCCGATGTATAAGGGATTACAAATCGATAAATTCGAGTAGCTTGTGAAGCTGAAGCTTCGATATACTCAGACCCTTTCACCGTTTTTATCATTGCCCAGGCTTTTTTTAATTCCTGCCAAGATATTTCGATTACTTGGTTCAATTCATCTTTTATTACTACAGGTTGTTCAATGCTAATTCGATTTCTAAAATCACCTGTATTTAAAGGTTTTTTGTACTGAAAAGGACGCATCTTAATCACCGTCCAGTTTAATTTCTTCTAATGCTTTATCAATGCCCAAACTATTAATCTGACTTAAAAAATTCTGGTCAAAATACTCAAGAGCATCATTATAAACATAACGAGAACGTTCAAAGACTAATTCCTTGAACTCTTCATCCTCGTCATTGTTAATATCATAATCCCCACAAATTCTTAATAAAGCTTTATTAGACGTAGATAGGATGCGCTTTAGGTTATCATCTTCATCATCACCTAAGTGCATCCTATCTTTGAATTCCTGCAATATTTCATTAGAAATTACTGTTTCCATTCACATCACCCTTGAGCTGGTGGAGTTGGTGCTTCTTCAAGTTTTAACGTGTAAACTTGTGATGTATATTTATCCTTTGGCTTACCTGTAGCGAATTGCTTAGCGATATAAAGCGTTGCATCCTCTAAAGCTAATGTTTCTTCATATTTTTTAATTGGTTCCGTTCCACCCATCGCTGCAATATACTCTCCTTTAACAAAAAACAGGACCTTACCTTGAGGTACAAACACAGATTCTGTAGGAGTTGGATTGAAAGGTAAGCTTGTCACATACGCTCCAGCCGCATTTTGAATTGTTGCATTTGCTTGGATATCAAAAGTATCAAACGGATTTGTTACCATAACTACTTTCCCAGCAATATTTTTTGGTCTGTCTGCATCAGTTTTACCATCAGGATTTAGCTTTTTAGCCAGTAATTTAACAACGCCTTTTAATTCGTTGATTGTTTTGCGACCTGGTTCAAACGTTAAAGTCCCTGCTGTTTTTTTATCTGGATATACTCCTCCAACAACACTTCCACTTGGATCTTTTAACAATCCAATAGGCTCATCTTTACCTGTACCAATTACAAATCCACGTTCTAAACCTACAGACATAGCTTCTGAAATCATTGTACGAACATATCGTTCCACCCATACTGGACCAAGTTTAAGCATGTCATTTGCCAATGGGATGAATGCCGTTAATTTAAGTTGAGAGATAGACTCTTTTCGGAATGTAGCATTTAGTTGTCCTTTAATATCGCCGAATAATGGTCCCCATACAGCTGCACCTTCTGGATCTCCATAGATAAATTCTGTCACAGCACCTAAGTTTTCTAATCCTATATGTTCTAACAACGGATGACCTTGAACTAAATCATCAAAAATTCGTTCTTGTGTTGTCTTAGGTAATGTTTCAGTATCTTTAAAGCCACCATCTTGAACGACTGCATTGAAGAATTTCATTTCCTCACTGGTTAATACATTAGAACCACGAGACTGCATAATAGAACGATCTACAATAGATTCATTGACTTGATTCAAGATATCTGAGCGAACATCTGTAGCAAGTGCTTCAATCATAGAATTTAATGCTACTGACTGTTCCTCTGGTGTTCCTTCCTGTGTCGCTTTCGCAAATGCTAGTTTCTTTTCCTCAAAGTTATTAAATTTAATTACCATAATTTATTTTCCTCCTAAATTTAAAAAGAGCGTACCCAGATTCTGTTTCGTATTAACAGGCTCTTGAATAGGCTCTTTTGGTTTTTGATTATTTGGCTGTTTCGTATACTTAGCTACTAAATCTTCTTTAAAATTTTCTACAACTTCCTCTTCTTCCTCTTCTTGCGTATCATCTATTTCGATTTCATCAGCAATTTCATCAGCTAAACCAAGAGTAACTGCTTCCTCTGCTGTTAGCCAAGTTTCATCTTTTAATAGTTGCTTTAATTCTTCATCTGTTCCAACAAAACGTTTCTTATAAGATGCCGCTAAAGCTGAATCAATCTTTCGTAAATCTCGTGCTGTTTTTTCAAATAGGTCTGCATTTCCATATTCAAAGGTACTCGCTTGATGAATCATCATCATAGTATTACTAGGCATAATGATTTTATCACCTGCCATTGCAATTACAGATGCGGCACTAGCTGCCCAACCATCAATATGAACAATAATTTCAGCATTATGCTGCTTTAACTGATTACAAATTGCTACACCATCAAATGCGGAACCTCCACCCGAATTAATATGAACGTGAATTTTTTCTGCTTTAACATCTTGAATTTTTCTTCTTACTGCTTCAGCATTATTTTCGCTAAACCATCCACCAATTGACCCATAAACAGTTAATTTATACTCATTTTCTCCTTTAGCTTCAAAACGAATATCTCGTTTTAAATTTAAAAGCTTATTCATATTCACATGTTCCATCATTTCTCACCTCCTTCAGATTCATTTAGTTTCGTATAGTTCTTCGTAATATGATGAATATTTAAGTTCGGATCATCCGAATTTTCATAATCTACTTCTGATCTAATCTCATTTCCTGTAAATGCACTTGAAGAAATGAGCTTATCAATACTTGTTGCAAGATCAAATATACTTTGATAAGAAACTGCTTTAACCTCAATCTTTTTCCCTAAAAGATACTCATTCATTTCAAAGAATTTAACATTCGCTTCATCAGATAATTTTTTTAATAATGGCCGTACTGTGAAAAGCATATAGTTTTTCGTTTGCTTCTCTACATCAGCCATCTCGCCATATATCAAAGCTGTTGGAATACCAATTGCCATAGCTACTTGATTTAAGAAACCATTTGTTACTTTATTGATTTCTTCCACACTTGGGCCATTCGCAACACCATTGTATATTTCGTTATAATTAAAGCCCTTTTGTTGTGGAACAATAGCAATATCCTTATTACCAAACGCTTGATACATATCATCAATAAACTTTTGTAATTTCGCTATGTTCTCTTCCGTCTTGGCACCTGTCATATCCATATCAACTGTTCCACGAACTTGATTTTTACGTTTTTGAGAGCTTAGTATTCTACCAAATAAGTCCCCGTAATCTGCAAATAAACCATCAATAAGTGGAGATAATTTATCATTTCGATACTTTAAGTGAATTACTTCACTTTGCCTAAAACTTCTCTTAAACGTATAATCTTTTACTATTACATCGGTAAAAGTATCCTCAAACACAGCGTATTCATTGTGCTGAAATCCATCTGCAATTAGTAAATCACCATCATCTACTTGTATAACTAAACACTCATTATCATAAATAAGTTTGCGAATAAACCTTTCCCAAAAGGTACTTGCGGTCATATTTTTGTTCGGTCTAACGTTTAATCGATAATAAAGTTCATTCTTCTCAAATTCTTTACCCTGTCTTACTCTGAATTCAGATTGACTAATCGTCCTTCCTAAAAATGACACGCATGTATCAATTGCTAATCGTTTCATATGAACCCTGTTTGCTGTATCAGCAACTATGCCCAGATCCACCATAAATTCTAATTCTTTATTTCTTTTAAATACTGAACCTAACCACCCAATGGCTATCACCCTCTTTATTAGAATTTAATATCACCTATAATGAAGTCAGTTACTTCTTGTATTTCATCAGCTCTATAGAGAGCGTGAACAAAACTTTGGAATCCGTCAGTTTTTCTTCGCACCGGCTCTTTCTTTTCATATATTTTGTTCCCGTCACCCTTAATCACAACCAATACATTCTGTGTATACCAACGCATAAGAGGGCTGTCACCGAAAACAATCTGCTCATTTGCAAATGCCATTTCAATCCGTGGCGCTAATAAACTATGAATTGCCTTAGGGTTTCTTATAACTTCTATTTCAAATCCTTCAGCTACTAATAAAGGTCTTATCGCTTCCATTCGGAAGTTATCAGCTATAATTTTCTTAATACCATATTGTTCACGCATTTTTACAAACCAATCAACAATGTGTTGAGGATTGATAGTAGGCTCGTCCACAACAGTTAGTAAGCCTTGTTCTTCCCATTCTTTTATTGGCGCAAACTTCTGTTTTTTGAACTCACCTGCTTTTTTAGAATATCCATAGTAGATATCAACAAATTCTTTTCGGACAAAGGAATGAGTTTTAAAGATATACTCACCAGTTTGTCTAAATAAAAGACCACACGCCGCGAAATCTCGAATACTTGCAAAGTCTAACGACCCAATACATTCTTGACCATGTAAATCTGGAAACGGTCGATTTGTAGCAAGAATTTCTGACCATTTTGCAACGGAACGTTCTAAGTTTGTAACAGGTAAGTTCATACGCTTTGTCATGAACTCTTCTCGGTTGCTTGGATCATCCTCTAAATCTTCATATTCTTCCTTTATCGTTTCAAGTAATCCCTCAGCATACTCACTTAAAGGCTTAGATAACATGGGATTCGCAAGCTCCCAATTATCAAGATCATCTACTTCAGTTTCGTCATTTAATTTACAAATAAAAGGAAAGACAGCATTCGGACGTGCTTCGCCGTTTAGTACCTTCATTGCCTTTTCTTTTTGCTTATCTAAGAAACCGTCACGAACATATCCATCTGTACCAATGTAAAATTCACGTGGGTTTTTCTTTTTCCCTAAACCACTGATATGAACACGGACATCTTTATTGCTTTCGTATTGATGTATTTCATCAAATACAACCGCACCATCACGCAAACCATCTTTTGTATCTCCATTTGAAGTCCTAAACTTCAGTACACTTTCAGTAGCCTTTGAAACTGTTTGAGTTAACGTCGTTTTAAAGGCTCTTTTCAAGACCTCATTCTTCTTCACACATTTATGAACTTCGTCAGGGCTTGTTTTTGCTTGTTCTTCACTATTCGCTACAACTGAAATGTTATACTCTGGAATGCCATGCAATTCACTAATTAAAAAGTGAATAATAACAGAAATCAGACCGTTTTTACCGCCGCCACGTCCTAACATCCACAGGAATTTACGATAAAATACACGTCCATTTTTCTTATAAAATAAAAAGACAAATGCTATTAAGAATTTTTGAAATGACTGCAATGGAAAATACCACTTCTCACCGAAGTTTATACAATCCTCAATCATTTCATCATCAAAATACAAATCGTCTCTGTTTAAAACATGTTTTTCTAGATATTCAATTAACAGTTCTCTTTCTTTATTGAACTTTACTTTCCCACTTCGATAAAGTTCAATATATTCTTCCACATACTTTTGCTTAATCATGTAAGATCACTTTTGCTATAACCTGTATTAGGGATAGTATTCTTAACAACAAACTTTATATCTCTCCCTAATGCAATTAAAGAACTGTTAATTTTATTCCTCTCACTTATAAGAGGGTGGGCCTTAACGAAAACTTGAGTCCCATTTTTAATTGTTACGGATTCCCCTTCTTTAGTTATCGTTTTATTAATTTTTCGAAATGCTTTAACTAGATCAATATAGCGTTCTACCTTTTCAACTTCAACTAAATCTGTCGTATCAATACTATTCATAAGCTGTTCCTTTAACCTTACAATACTAACAGCCATCTACCCACCCCCCCCTTACG
>NZ_JBALMG010000041.1:0-68732 GCF_036963225.1 Bacillus sp. JJ783
GGTGTGTATAAATATTTAGTGAAAAAGAAAAGGGTTTCAAAGAAAAAATTCTCTGTTTAAAGAGAATTTTTTTCTTTTCATAGAGATAATATATTTTTTGATTTTGTTCTGTTCTATTCTTGTCCAATTCCACATATTTTGTACTAGTAGTTATAGGGGGGACCGGGATGAAGAGAACATTAATTGGACTGATAGCATTTCTAATTATAATGTTTCCAGTACGTATATATGCTGAAGAGTGGAGTGAACTAACTGGATTGCTAGATGACTCTTTGCAGTTAGTGAAGAAAAAAGAAGATGATAAGGCAATACAAGTACTGCACCATTTCTCAGAGCAGTTTCTATCAAAGGAAAATGAAAATAATTCAAAAGTAACTCCGGGACAAATTAGAGTCGTTTCTTTAGCATACGATAAGGCGAAACAATCTCTCGCGGAAGATTTAGATAGGCAAGTTAAAGTTGATAATATGTTAGCGTTACAACTTGCTGTTGATGCACAAGTATCTAAATATCAGCCACTTTGGATGGAAAGAGAAAGAAAGATAATGAATGCTTTTTCTCAAGTAGAAAAAGCGATGGAAAAAGACGATGATGGACAGTTCCAACAGACGCTAAATACACTTTTAAATGAATTTAATATTATTTATCCTAGTTTAATGATTGCCCTACCAGAAAACGAAGCACAGCGTGTAAATGCACATTTATCTTATTTGGATGAATTTCGTAACGTTATGTTAAAAACGAAAGGTGGACAAATGCAACTAGGGATTATTAAAGGTGATTTGCAAAAAATATTTCATACAGTAAAAAAAGATGAGATTGCTCCCTCTCTCATTTGGTTTATGACAATTACTGGAGGACTTATTTTGTTCACTTTAACGTATGTTGGATGGAGAAAGTATAAAGGGGAGAGAGAGAAGCGGAGAAGTAACTTGCATTCTAAAGATAGATAATGCGTATAAATAAAGATACGGATTGTAAGGTTTATTTATTGACAACGGTGGAAGAAAAAAATAGAATGAGAAGTACTATAATTAAAACTTCAATGGAGGTTTATGATGTTTTATTTAATTTACTTCGCGATCATTTTGATCATACCGTTGTATGCACAGTCCAAAGTACGTAGTGCCTATAGCAAGTATTCACAAGTTTATTCAACATCAGGTATGACAGGAGCGGAAGTGGCTCGGAAAATTTTAGATGAAAATGGATTGTACAATGTAGCTGTAGAAGAAACGCCAGGTCATTTGTCAGATCATTATGACCCGCGTGTAAAGACGGTTAGATTATCGACAGATAACTACTATGGTCATTCAGTTGCTGGTACAGCTGTAGCAGCACATGAAGTAGGACACGCAATTCAAGATGCGAAAGATTATAACTTCATGCGTGTACGCCATTCGTTAGTGCCAGTTGCTAATTTTGGTTCAAACATGTCATGGGTTTTTGTCCTAATTGGTGTATTTGCACAAATGTCTGGTTTGTTGTTACTAGGAATTATTTTAATGGCAGCAGGTGTTATTTTCCAACTTGTTACATTACCAGTTGAGTTTGATGCATCAAAACGTGCAATGCAACAAATTGAAGCACTTGGTATCGTATCGACAGATGAGTACGGTCAAGCTCGTAAAGTATTAAATGCGGCAGCATTAACATATGTAGCAGCAGCTGCTGTAGCAGTATTTGAATTATTACGTCTCGTATTAATTTATACTGGTATGCAGCGTAGCGACGATTAAAGACTATCAATTATGATAGTCTTTTTTTGTTTTGTGGATTGAATCTTATAATATGTTACAAATGGAAATAATAGAGAGAATATGGGGTATAGAACTAATTAAAATAAAGATAAGTATGGAATGATGAAAGAAGGTGACAGACATAGAATATCCAGATCATTTAGTTAAACAAGTGAGGGAGCGAAGTGCTACATACCAATTAGAAGGTTTTTTAAGTGGACAGGGCCCTAGAAATCCGAAATTAATGCTTGTTGGAGAAGCACCTGGTGAAACAGAAATTCATAATGGGATTCCGTTTAGCGGGAGAGCAGGAAAGCATTTAATGGAGTTTTTAGAACGTATTCACGTTACAAGGGAAGAAGTATATATTACGAGTGCGGTGCGGAGTAGACCTTATAAATGGAGAGAGAAAAGGGAACGAAATGGCGAAATAATACAGAAAAGGTATAATAGAACGCCAAATCAAGGAGAAATACTTGCCCATGCACCTTTGTTAGATTATGAGTTGGAACTTATACAGCCGCCTGTTATTGTTACACTTGGTAATATTGCATTACAGCGTTTAGTTGGTAAAAATAATAAAATTACGGATGTTCATGGCGAATTGTTAAAGCAACCTGTGCAACAATTGAAAGATAGTAGCGGTACAGAATTTATATGGACTGAAAAAGAATATAATATATTTCCTACTTTTCATCCAGCTTCAATTTTTTATAATCGTAGTTTATTGGAGCTCATTTATGAGGATTTGGAGAAACTGAAAAGATATGTAATAAAAAACTAGAAAAGCTAAAGAGCTTTTCTAGTTGAATTTAATTATGTAACGGATTTTTATTTTCATCTAATGTAAATCCTTCGCCAACAACATCGTGTACATCACTTACAGCGACAAAGGCGTGAGGGTCTACAGAAGTAATGATATTTTTTAATTTCACGATTTCGTTTTTTGCAACAACACAATATAGTACATTTCGTTCAACTTTTGTATAGGATCCAACTGCTTTTAAAAAGGTTGCTCCGCGCTCCATTTCTGATAAAATTTTTGAAGCAATTTCATCATTTTTATCAGAAATAATAGTTGCTCCTTTTGCTGAATAAGCTCCTTCTTGCATAAAATCAATAACCTTAGCCCCGATAAATACAGCAACTAACGTATACATGCCTTCACGATATGATAAATATGTAAGAATAGAGACAATGATAACGATGGCATCAAACATAAACATCGTTTTTCCCATACTCCAGCCAACATATTTGTGAGCTAGTCTTGCGATAATATCAACACCGCCAGTAGTCCCGCCGTATTTAAATATAATTCCAAGTCCTATACCGATAAATGCCCCAGCGAATAAAGCAGCCAGTGTCATATCATTTTGCAAGTTTAAATGTAAGTTGAGTACTTCGTAGCGTTGGAAAATCCATAGGAATAAAGAGACGCTAAATGTACCGATTAATGTATATAAAAATGTTGTTCGGCCGAGTAACTTCCAGCCAATAAAAAATATAGGGATATTTAAAATTAAGTTTGTATAGGAAGGGTCAAGCGAAAATAGAAAATATAATAATAGTGTAATACCGGTAAACCCACCCTCTGCAAGATGGTTTTCAATATTGATATTTACAATGCCGAAAGAAAAAATAGCGGAACCGATTAAAATGAAAATGATATTTCGAATCTTCAAGTTTGCTTTCATATAGAAATCCCCCTAGTTATGTAATGATTGGAATTGCTCCGCTTAAACGGTAAGACATAATAATAAGTTATTTCTAGTTGCTAGTAAAAATAGAGAATAGTATAAGGGCCTAATTAGTTCAGGCTGACCTTTTGCAAAAATCACGCAAAAGAAGTTTCACTTTACCCCGCTCAAACGGCTGGTAGGAGATAAAGCAGAGAAGACAGAGCAAACTAGCCGTAAGAGCCCGATTGGTTCAGGCTAATCTTTTGCAGAAAAACATTGCAAAAGAAGTTTCACTTTACCCCGTCCCAACGGCTGGTAGAGGGAAAAGCAAAGAAGAAAAGGGCGAACCAGCCGTAGGGACCCGATTGGTTCAACTAATCTTTTGCAGAAAAACATTGCAAAAGAAAGTTTCACTTTATTATAGTCTATCCAAAAAAGAGTCGTAAATAGGGATATGAGAGAATAATATTTGTCAAATCGCGATGAATTGGCTAACATGAAAGAGGAAGGAATAGAGGTGACTAGTATGGAAGCAAAAACGATGAAAGATATGCAGAAGGAAGTAGATGCATATATCGGTCAATTTAAAGAAGGTTATTTTAGTCCACTTGCAATGATGGCCCGTTTAACTGAAGAAATGGGAGAGCTTGCAAGAGAGGTTAACCATTACTATGGTGAGAAGCCGAAGAAAACGACTGAGATAGAACGAAGTATTGAGGAAGAGCTTGGAGATGTGTTATTTGTTATGATTTGTATGGCAAATAGTTTAAATATTGATTTAGAAACAGCGCATAACATTGTAATGAATAAATTTAATACACGTGATAAAGATCGCTGGACACGTATTGATGAGGGAGAGAAAGAAGCATGAAAGAAATTAAAGTAATCATCGCTGGACCAAGAGGACGTATGGGACAGGAAGCAGTCCTTTTAATGGAAAGAACAGAACATTTCAATTTAGTAGCAGCAATTGATTATAAGCATGGCGGAGAGAAAATCGCTGATTTACCTGGAATGCCAGCGCTAGATGCACCTATTTATGCGGATTTACATACTTGTTTAGATGAAGTAGAAGCAGATGTATTGTTAGATTTAACAACACCAGAAGTTGGAAAGAAACATGTGACACTTGCAGTTGAACGTGGACTTCGATCTGTTATTGGTACAACTGGATTTACTGAAGAAGAACTAAAGCAATTAACAGAAAATGCAAAAGAAAAAGAAGTAGGAACAATTATCGCTCCAAACTTTGCAATTGGTGCAGTTCTTATGATGAAATTTTCACAAATGGCAGCAAAGTACTTCCAAGATGTTGAAGTAATTGAATTACACCATGATCAAAAATTAGACGCACCATCTGGTACAGCTGTAAAAACAGTAGAATTAATCCGTCAAAATCGTGTACCAAAAGAGCAAGGACACCCTAATGAAACGGAACAATTAGAAGGAGCACGTGGTGCAAATGTGGATGGTATTCACATTCATAGCGTACGTCTACCAGGGCTTATTGCACACCAAGAAGTAATGTTCGGCGGAGATGGACAAATGTTAACAGTTCGTCATGATTCATTCAACCGTGCATCATTTATGTCAGGTGTAAAACTATCAATTGAAACAGTAATGAACCTTGATCATCTTGTGTATGGTTTAGAAAACATTATCGACTAAAGGGGAGACAACGGATGAAAATTGCCTTAATCGCACATGACAAAAAGAAAGATGATATGGTTTCGTTCGCGTACGCATATAAACCAATCTTTGAAAAACATGAACTTTTTGCAACAGGAACGACAGGACTTCGTATTATGGAGGCAACTGGTTTAGTTGTAACAAGATATCAATCTGGTCCTCTTGGTGGCGATCAAGAAATTGGTGCAATGATTGCAAAAAATGAGATGGATATGGTGATTTTTTTCCGGGACCCACTAACAGCGCAGCCGCATGAACCTGATGTCAATGCGTTACTTCGTTTATGTGATGTATACGCCATCCCACTAGCAACGAATATGGCAAGTGCTGAAATGCTAATGCATGCATTAGAGCGGGGAGATTTAGATTACCGAAAGTTAAGAAAATGAGGGGAACAATTATGAGTGGATTACATATATTAGCGTTTGGTGCTCATGCCGATGATGTGGAAATTGGCATGGCAGGTACCATTGCAAAGTATACGAAGCAAGGCTATGAAATAGGCATTTGCGATTTAACAGAAGCTGATCTTTCTTCAAATGGAACGGTAGAACTGAGAAAAGAAGAAGCAAAGGCTGCAGCTCGTATTATGGGAGTAAAAACGAGAATTAATTTAGCGATGCCAGACCGTGGTTTGTATATGAAAGAAGAGTATATACGTGAAATTGTAAAGATTATTCGTACATATAAACCAACACTAATTTTCGCACCATATTACGAAGATCGTCATCCAGACCATGCTAATTGCGCGAAACTTGTGGAAGAAGCTATCTTTTCAGCGGGAATTCGTAAATATATGCCTGAACTTCCGCCGCACCGTGTAGAGTCTTTTTATAATTATATAATTAATGGTTTTCATAAACCGAATTTTTGTATAGATATTAGTGAATACCTTTCTAAAAAGGTGGAAGCGTTAGAAGCGTATGAAAGTCAGTTTTCAACAGGGAGTGATGGTGTTAAGACGCCATTAACCGAAGGATACGTTGAAACTGTAATCGCTCGGGAGAAGATGTTTGGGAAAGAAGTTGGAGTGCTGTATGCCGAAGGATTTATGAGTAAGAAGCCGGTTTTATTACATGCTGATTTAATAGGGGGATGTAAATGAAATTGAAAATAGGTATTACATGTTATCCTTCTGTAGGTGGTTCTGGGGTTGTTGGGACAGAGTTAGGAAAGCAATTGGCGGAACGCGGACATGAAATTCATTTTATTACATCGGGTGTACCATTTCGGTTGAATAAAGTGTACCCGAACATTTATTTTCACGAAGTAACAGTAAATCAATATTCTGTTTTTCAATATCCACCTTACGATTTAGCATTAGCGAGTAAAATGGCAGAGGTTGCTCAAAGAGAAAACCTTGATATTTTACATGTGCATTATGCAATCCCTCATGCTATTTGTGCATATTTAGCAAAACAAATGATTGGGGAGCGTATTAAAATTGTTACAACCTTACATGGAACTGATATTACTGTGTTAGGTTCCGACCCTTCGTTAAATAATTTAATTCGCTTTGGTATTGAACAATCTGATGTTGTTACAGCTGTGTCACATTCGTTAATTGAAGAAACGAATGAACTTGTAAAACCAGATAAAGAAATTGAGACGGTATACAATTTTGTAGACGAACGTGTTTATTTCAAGCGTGATATGTCTCAATTAAAAAAAGAATATGGTATACGAGAAAATGAAAAAGTGTTGATCCATATTTCAAATTTCCGAAAGGTTAAGCGTGTACAAGATGTTGTGCAGTCATTTGCCAAAATTGTAAAGGAAGTAGATGCGAAATTGCTTCTTGTTGGTGATGGACCAGAGTTCTGTACTATTTTACAATTGGTGAAAAGTTTACATATTGAGGAACGTGTCTTATTCCTAGGAAAGCAAGATAATGTTGCAGAGCTTCTTGCGATGAGTGATTTAATGCTACTTTTATCAGAAAAGGAAAGTTTTGGTCTCGTTATATTAGAAGCGATGGCGTGTGGTGTGCCTAGTATCGGAACGAGGGTTGGGGGCATTCCAGAGGTCATTCAACATGGTGAGACAGGATATATATGTGAAGTTGGAGATACAGATGGAATAGCTAAGCAAGCAATTCAACTACTAGAAAATGAAGAACTTCACCGTAATATGGGAGAGCGAGCGATGAAATCTGTATATGAGCAGTTTCGTTCGGAAAAAATCGTTTCACAGTATGAGGCGATTTATTATGACATACTAAGGGATGACAAGAATGGAAAGATTTAAAAAAGCTAGTTCAATTATTGAGATATTAAAACAGCACGGACATGAGGCTTACTTCGTTGGTGGAAGTGTACGCGATCTTATTATCGATAGACCGATTGGAGATATCGATATCGCAACATCTGCTTTACCAGAAGAAGTAATGGCTATTTTCCCAAGACATGTTCCGGTTGGTCTTGAGCATGGAACTGTAATTGTTGTAGAAAATGGTGAACCGTATGAGGTAACTACTTTTCGAACAGAAAGCGAATATGAAGATTTTCGGAGACCTAGTAGTGTTCAATTTGTCCGTTCATTAGAAGAGGATTTAAAACGACGTGATTTCACGATGAATGCAATTGCAATGACAGAGGAAGGCGAAATGGTTGATTTATTTGCTGGGAAAGAAGCGATTCGTCTGAAGGAAATTACAACGGTTGGAGATGCTGCAGACCGTTTTCAAGAAGATGCACTGCGAATGATGCGTGGTATTCGGTTCGTAAGTACGTTAGGTTTCTCTTTGGAAATAAAGACGAAACAAGCAATTGAAACGTATGGGCATTTGCTCGAACATATAGCGATTGAAAGAATTACAGTTGAATTTGAAAAATTGTTGACCGGTACATATTGTGTGAATGGTCTTCAAGAGTTAGTAGAAACGAAGCTATTTTCTCATCTGCCATATTTGCAAATGTCAGAAGAAAGACTCTTGAAAGCTACGCAGTATAAATGGGATTCTTTCGAAACAGACGTTGAGGCGTGGGCATTTTTCTTATATTGTATCGGAGAAGAGCATCCATCTGTCTTTTTACGTCAATGGAAGTTCTCGAATAAAAAGATTAAAGATATCGTAGCGGTTTTATTAGCAATTCGTTCTAGAAAGGAGAAGGAGTGGGATACAATCCTTCTTTATAAAACTGGAATTCGCATCGCTGAGATGGCGGAAAGAGTATATGAAGCGATAATAGAAAGTTATAATAGTGCGTCTGTTAAGCAAGTACAATCATTATTTCATGCATTGCCGATAAAAAATCGTCAAGAAATGAATGTGACTGGTAATGATTTATTAAGCTGGGCAGATAAAAAGCCAGGTCCGTGGGTTGCCGAAATGCTTCAAAATATTGAAGAAGCAATCGTACAAGGAGATTTAGTTAATAAGAAAGAGAATATAAGGGAGTGGCTACAAAGATGCAATCTACTATAAGAAAGCAGTTATTACAAGTTTTTTCTGAAGCAGATGGTGCATTTGTATCTGGTCAAACACTTAGTGACAAACTTGGCTGTTCGAGAACCGCTGTATGGAAGCATATGGAGGACCTTCGTAATGAAGGGTATGAACTAGAAGCTGTACGCCGCTTAGGGTATCGAATTGCTAGTAAACCAGATAAAGTAACTGCTAATGAGATTCAATTAGGATTACAAACAGAGCGTATCGGTAGAACGGTTTATTTTGAAGAATCGGTTGAATCTACTCAGCATATTGCAGCGAGACTTGCTTATGAAGGCGCAGAAGAGGGAACAATTGTCGTTGCTGAAGAACAAACAGCAGGTAGAGGACGTTTAAGTAGAAAATGGTATTCTCCAAAAGGAACAGGAATTTGGATGAGTATTATTTTGCGTCCATCTATTCCAGTTCATCATGCACCACAGCTTACTTTATTAGCAGCTGTTAGCGTAGCGCAAGCAATTGAAAAATGTACCGGTGTAAACGTAGGGATTAAATGGCCAAATGATATTTTAATTCAAGGTAAAAAAGCTGTCGGTATATTAACAGAGATGCAAGCTGATCCAGATAAAATTAATGCTGTTATTATGGGGATTGGCATTAATGCAAATCAGAAACAAGAACATTTTGATGAGGAAATTCAGCAAATTGCAACTTCATTAGCAATTGAATCGGATAAGCCGATTGTTCGTGCGGAACTTATGCAACAAATTTTCTTGCAACTAGAGAAATTGTATGAAGAGTATTTAAAAAATGGCTTCTCTGTTATTAAAATTCTTTGGGAAAGTTACGCAGTAAGTATCGGAAAAGAAATTACAGCTCGAACGATGAAGGAAACTATTAATGGGCTAGCAAAAGGGATTACGGAGGATGGTGTATTGTTACTTGAGGATCATCAAGGACAAGTGCACCACATTCATTCTGCTGATATAGAAATTAAGTAAAAGAAGTTCCTATTTTGGAGCTTCTTTTTGTTATTTAGATACTAATAAATTTCACATACCGTAATAGGGATAGAAAATTATTTTTTCGAAAAAATGTAGCAATTCCTTTTCAGATTTTGCTATAATTAGTTCGAATATGGGCAGTATCAAAGCGAACTGCACCATTATTTCACGCAGTATGAAAAAATAATAATTTGGATTCTGCCTTGATCCAATAACGGACTGGGACAGAGGGATGAATAATGCCGACTAACACACAACCCTTCTGCCCTTTTATGGCCAGAGGGGTTTTTTATATGATTTCGGCCATCTCCTCTCTCCTGCATAAAGGAGGAGTAGTTTTTGAAAACAAAAACAGATTTTTTGAAAATGAAAGAGCAAGGTGAGCCGATTACAATGCTAACGGCGTATGATTATCCATCTGCTAAATTAGCAGAAGAAGCTAAAGTCGATATGATTTTAGTGGGTGATTCTCTAGGAATGGTTGTACTTGGGTATGATTCAACAGTTCCAGTAACTGTAGAGGATATGATTCATCATACGAAAGCTGTACGCCGCGGAGCGAAAGAGACGTTTATTGTAACTGATATGCCATTTATGTCTTATCATGTCTCATTGCAAGATACGATGGTTAATGCACGTCGCATTGTTCAAGAGAGCGGGGCACATGCATTAAAGGTAGAAGGTGCTGGAGAAGTTATATCAACTATTCACTACTTAACGAATGCGGGAATTCCCGTTGTGGCGCATTTAGGTTTAACTCCTCAATCTGTAGGAGTGTTAGGTGGGTATAAAGTACAAGGGAAAGATGCTGAAAGTGCAAAAAAATTAATAGAAGATGCAAAGAAATGTGAGGAAGCTGGTGCGATAGCACTTGTGTTAGAGTGTGTGCCAATGCAATTAGCAGAACTTATTTCAGAGCAGTTAACAATTCCTACAATCGGAATTGGAGCAGGACAAAAAGTAGATGGGCAAGTTCTTGTATATCATGATCTTATCTCGTACGGCGTAAATCGTGTTCCGAAATTTGTGAAGCAATATACGTCTGTTCAAGAGGAGATTGTGCGAGGGATTTCGCAATACGTTACTGAAGTAAAGACAGGGCAATTTCCTGAAGAAAAACATTCATTCACAATGAAAGAGGAAGAATGCTTAGCGTTATACGGAGGAAAACAATAATGAAAATCATAACTACAGTGCAAGAGATGCAGCAAATTACAAACGAACTTCGTACAAGTGGAAAAAGTATCGGTTTTGTTCCAACGATGGGGTATTTACACGAAGGGCATGCTACGTTACTACGTAAGGCAAGGGAAAAAAATGAAATTGTAGTGTTAAGTGTATTTGTAAATCCACTACAATTTGGACCAAATGAAGATTTAGATCGATACCCACGTGATATTGATAGAGATGAAAATGTAGCAAAAGAAAATGGTGTTGATTATTTATTTTATCCGAGTGTAGAAGAGATGTATCCAGCAGAACAAACGACAACAGTAGAAGTTGTGAAGCGTACCGACGTACTATGTGGTAAACAAAGACCTGGTCATTTCGCTGGTGTTGGGACTGTATTAATGAAACTATTTAATATTACATTGCCAACGCGTGCTTATTTCGGTATGAAAGATGCACAGCAAGTAGCTGTAATTGAAGGATTCGTAACTGATTTTAATATTCCCGTTACGATCGTACCAGTTGATATTGTAAGGGAAGAAGATGGATTAGCGAAAAGTTCTCGTAATGTGTATTTATCACTAGAAGAACGCGAAGAGGCTCCTCATTTATACCGCAGTCTATGTATAGCGAAAGAACGAATTGAGGCAGGCGAACGTAATCCAGAAATCATTATGAATCTTGTGAAAGAGCATATTGAGAAGTATACGAAAGGCACTGTAGATTATGCTGATTTATATGCATATCCTTCATTAAAAGCAATAGATAAAATTGAAGGAAGAATCATTTTAGCGATTGCAGTTAAGTTTGAACATGTACGATTAATTGACAATATAACATTAATGGGGAAATAAGGGGGAGCATCTATGTTTCGCACAATGATGAGAGCGAAGTTACATCGCGCAACTGTAACAGAAGCAAATTTAAATTATGTAGGTAGTATTACAATTGATGAAGATTTAATGGATGCGGTAAATATTGTAGAAAATGAAAAAGTACAAATTGTAAATAACAACAATGGAGCTCGCTTAGAGACATATGTTATTAAAGGAGAGCGCGGTAGCGGTGTTGTGTGTTTAAATGGTGCAGCTGCAAGACTTGTACAACCGGGTGATAAAATTATTATTATTTGCTATGGTTTAGTGGCAGAAGAAAATATTCATAAACAAGAGCCGAAAATTGCAGTATTAGACGATGATAATCAAATTATTGAAATGTTAGGTGCTGAAAAAGCTGGCACGATATTATAAGTAGGAAGGCTATCTCTAATTAAGGAGATAGCTTTTTTGTGCATCTTTTCATTAAGATGAGGTAAAACGTGGTATAGTAACATTATATAATTTTTGTGTTTGATAGGTAAGAAATTGAGGTGTTACATATATGAGTAAGCGTTATGTCGTTGTTGATTTAGAGACGACAGGGAACTCCTGGAAGGATGGGAAGGATAAAATCACCCAAATTGCAGCTGTTGTAGTGGAAGATGGAGAGATATTAGAGATTTTTTCATCTTTTATTAATCCGAAGAGAGAGATTCCCCTATTTATTACAGAATTAACTGGGATTGATGAAGATCTTGTAAAACAAGCCCCGTTATTTCGAGATGTAGCCCCGATGATTGTTGAGCTATTACAAGGTGCGGCGTTTGTTGCACATAACGTTCACTTTGATTGGAATTTTTTAAATGAAGAATTAAGGCAGGCTGGATATACAGAAGTACATTGTCCTAAAATTGATACAGTTGAATTGGCGCAAATTCTTTTGCCGACAGCTGATAGTTATAAATTACGTGATTTAGCTAAGCAGCATGAACTAGAGCACGATCAACCACATCGTGCGGATAGTGATGCTCTTGCAACAGCGGAGTTGTTTTTACAATTTTTAAGTGAAATTGAAAAGTTACCACTTGTCACATTACAATCGCTTTATGAATTAAGTGATGTTTTCCAAAGTGATATAGCTGATGTACTTTCTGAAAATATTTTAAAGAAAATGATGCATGGTAAAGAAAGGGCAGAGGAGTATGAAGTGTATCGAAATATTGCGATTCGAAAGCGGAATTATTCTTTAGGCCTCAGTGAAACATGCGCATCTAAATTTGATGCTTTCTTACATAAGGCAATGGATAAACTTGAATTGAATATGCCAAGGTTTGAAAAAAGAGAAAGCCAACAAATTATGATGAAGGAAATATATACAGCGCTAAGAGATTCTAGGTTTTCACTGATCGAAGCAGGAACAGGTACGGGGAAGACGCTTGCGTATTTACTTCCAAGTATTTATTTCGCAAAGAAAAAAGAAGAACCTGTCATTATAAGTACACAAACTGTACAATTGCAACAACAAATACTAGAAAAAGAAATTCCATTATTACAGAAAATAATGCCATTTTCATTTGAAGTGGCTCTTCTGAAAGGAAGAAAGCATTATCTTTGTCTACATAAATTTGAATATGCTTTGCAAGAAGAAGAGAAAAATTATGATATGGCGCTCACAAAGGCAAAAATTTTAGTATGGTTATTGCAAACGGAAACCGGCGATCGTGATGAATTAAATATTCCTGAGGGCGGAAAGTTACTTTGGAACCGTATTTGTAGTGATGCATATAGTCCAGGCGGGATGCAAAGTAACTGGTTTAGTCGTTGTTTTTATCAGCGAGCGAAGAATAAAGCATTGTTTGCAGATATTGTTATTACAAATCATGCGTTATTATTTCAAGATTTTTCAAGTGAAGAACCACTGTTTGCTTCATGTGAACATATTATTTTTGATGAAGCTCATCATATCGAGGAAGCGGCGAGTAGAACATTCGGTGAACAGTTCTCATGTATGTATTTTCAATTAGCTTTATCTCGTCTTGGTACGCTAGAAACAGATGATGTGCTTTCCAAAGTATATAAAATGATGAAAAAATCAGAGCAAGCTTCTCGTTCGACTTTCCGTATGGTGAGTCATAGTTTGAAGGAACTTAAATTTGATGCAGATGAACTATTCCAAATGTTACGTGCTTTCATATTTAAACAAACAAAGCAGGAACAAGGGATGAGCAATATGCCGCTCATTTATCGATATAACACGGAAGTAGAGACAGGTAAGTTATGGGATAGCATTACCGAGTTAACAAATCGTTTTGTATATGATGTAAGAAAATTAGTGACTACACTTGAGAAGCAAGTTGATATATTGCAAAGTAAATTAGAATGGGAGATGCATGTTGTTACAGGTGAATTTATGCACTTAATTGAGTTGTTGAGAAAGATGGTACAATCTTTACAATTACTCATTTTAGAAAAAAATTCATACGTGACATGGATGGAGACTGAAACGAAGGGAACGATTCATTCAACAGTTTTATATGCGCAGCCTGTTCATATTAGTGAAAGATTTGCTGATGAATTTTTAACAGAAAAAAAGAGTGTTATTTTCACATCAGCAACGTTAACAGTTAGTGATTCATTCGACTATATAAAAGAGGAGCTAGGTTTGCATGATTTTGCGCCCAATACATTAAAGGTTCCATCACCATTTCGTTTTGAAGAACAAATGAAATTAATGGTTTCAACTGATGTGCCTTTTATCAAGCAAGCAAGTAATGAGGAATATATTGAATCTGTATCGGCACATATTGCGAAAATAGCGAAAGCTACAAAAGGTAGAATGCTTGTTTTATTTACTTCGTATGAAATGTTGAAAGAAGCGTATACGAATTTGAAAAGTGATGATTCATTAGAAGGATATTTATTATTAACACAAAGTGTGAATAATAAGAGCCGAAGTCGCCTCATTCGTAAATTTCAAGAGTTCGACAAATCGATTTTGTTAGGAACAAGTAGTTTTTGGGAAGGGATAGATATACCTGGAGATGCTCTGAGTTGCCTTGTCATTGTCCGTCTGCCCTTTACGCCTCCTAATCAGCCGATGATGGAAGCAAAAGGAGAGTGGCTAAAAAATCAAGGAGAAGACGTATTCGCTAAGTTAGCGCTCCCGCAAGCGATATTACGTTTCAAACAAGGATTTGGTCGTCTTATTAGAACAAATACAGATACGGGAACGGTATTTGTACTAGATCGCCGTTTGACAAGTTCTTCCTATGGAAAACGTTTTTTACAATCAATCCCAACCGTCCCGCTCTATGAAGGACCTTTAGAAGAATTGTTAGAGCAATTAAAGGAACGACCAAATAAATAAAATTGGAAGAAAAATACGCCTGAAGTACACTTAAACTTCAGGCGTAAAAAATGTGGGTAGGAGGAATTTTATTTTTCTTACTTCTTGTATACAAAATATATTGCTTTTCGATTTGAAACCTTTTTTTGCTGTACATGTCCTGCTATAATAGATGGGTGATGAAGCAGGGGTTGTAAAGAATGTACTCTTATTGTAACCGCATTGCGTTCTTCTATAATTAGAAATTTTTGTGTAACGGAGGAGTTTTTTCATGGATAAGAAAATCGAAGTCCTATCAACGACGCGTATTAAATATTCGTCTGACTTGTATAAAATTGTTGATAGCTTGAATCGTACGTTAAAAGAGCAGGACCTCATGTTCGGATTAGCATTAGACGAAAAAGATAAAGAAATAGCTGTATTTACGATTTACAGAACGTAGTGATACAATGAAAAAGTGGATCTTTGCAATCATTATCGTTATCGTTGCTAGCGGAATATATGGGGCGTATGTTTATAATAAAGCGATGGAAAAGAAAATTCCAAAAGAGTCAAAGTCTGTAGAAATTGCGAAAGAAAAGGCAAAGCTTACAAAGGTAAATGCTGTTGATTATTATAACGGAAAATCTTCATATACAGTCGTGCAAGGTGCAGATGAAAAAGGAGAACAAATTATTGTTTGGGTGCCTGATAAAAAAGGAAATGTCCTTGTGAAGAAAAAGAGTGAAGGTATTTCTGAAAAAGAAGCTTTGCAAAAATTGGCTGAACAGGCGACTGGAGAAGGTGCTGAACCTAAGCCGAAGCCAAAACAAATTGTAAAAGTAAAATTAGGTGCTGAAAACGATATTCCGTTGTGGGAAATTACATATATTGATCAGGAAGATCGTTATACGTATTATTATCTAGAAGTTCAAAATGGTGCATATGCTGGACACTACAGCATTGAAAAATAGATGTAGGGGGAACTACAAATGAAATTAGCAAAGCGAGTAGCTGCTTTAACACCGTCTTCAACTTTAGAAATTACAGCAAAGGCACAAGCATTAAAAGCAGAAGGTCATGATGTAATCGCGTTAGGGGCAGGGGAACCTGACTTTAATACACCAGAACATATTATGGATGCCGCGCATAAAGCGATGTTAGAAGGACATACGAAGTATACACCAACAGGTGGATTACAAGCGTTAAAACAAGAAATTGTGAAGAAATTTACTCGCGATCAAGGAATTGCGTATGATCCATCTGAAATTATTGTATGTAATGGTGCCAAGCATGCATTATATACATTATTCCAAGTGTTACTTGATGAAGGAGATGAAGTTATCATCCCAACTCCTTACTGGGTAAGTTATCCTGAACAAGTAAAACTCGCTGGTGGTAACCCAGTTTATGTAGAAGGTCTAGAAGGTAATGAGTACAAAATTACAGCAAAGCAGCTGCGTGGGGCAATTACAGAGAAAACGAAAGCAGTTATTATTAATTCACCGAGCAATCCAACAGGAATGATTTACAGCAAAGAAGAATTACAACAGCTTGGAGAAGTGTGTTTAGAACATAATATCTTAATCGTTTCAGATGAAATTTATGAAAAATTAATTTATAGTGCTGCAGAATATACTTCAATTGCCCAGCTTTCTAATGCATTAAAAGAACAAACACTTATTATTAATGGTGTATCTAAATCACATTCTATGACAGGATGGCGCATTGGATATGCAGCAGGAAATAAGCAGCTTATTAAAGCGATGACGAACTTAGCGAGTCATAGTACGTCAAACCCTACTTCAATTGCTCAATACGGTGCAATTGCTGCGTATGCAGGCTCACAAGAACCTGTAGAAACAATGCGTCAAGCGTTTGAAGAAAGATTGAACATTATTTATGATAAATTAATTCAAATCCCTGGTTTCACTTGTATCAAACCACAAGGTGCTTTTTACTTATTCCCAAATGTAAAAGAAGCCGTAGCGTTAGCTGGGTATGATACAGTTGATGAGTGGGCAAAAGCATTATTAGAAGAGGAAAAAGTAGCTCTTGTTCCTGGTACAGGATTTGGTGCACCAAATAACGTTCGATTATCGTATGCGACATCTCTTGAACAAGTAGAGAAAGCATTAGAACGAATTCATACGTTCATGAAAAGCAAAGTACAGGCGTAATCTTCTGTCTTTTGTAGTAAATGGCAAGTAACCTCCCTATATATAGGGAGGTTTTTTTGACGAATTGTGGCAAAAAGAAATGGCTGAAGGTGTGTTATACTAGAGAACGAGGTGTTTGGTGATGAAAAAGAAAATGATGTTACAATGGTTTGAACAGGGAAGCATAGCAATTCCTAAATTGCTTATGATGCATTATAAAAAGCTAGGCTTAAATGAAACGGAATTTATGGTGGTACTTCATGTACACACATTTTTAGAATCAGGTAATTCGTTCCCGACTCCTTCAGAGATTTCAGAGCGGATGACGATAACAGAAATGAAATGTATGGAAGTGATTCAGACATTAATCCAAAAAGGTTTTTTAGCGCTAGAAGGTGGACAAAGATCTGAAGCGATGATGTGTGAAAGTTATTCTTTACAACCACTGTGGGAAAAAATATTGCACTTTTTAATGAATGAATCTATAGAGGAAGAGCAAAAAGAACAAAAACAAATTCAAGTAAATTTATATACAGTATTTGAAAAAGAATTCGGAAGACCACTTTCGCCATTTGAATGTGAAACATTAGGGATGTGGGAAGATCAAGATCAACACCATCCGAATTTAATTCAAGCGGCTCTTCGTGAAGCTGTTATGAGTGGTAAACTTAATTTCCGGTATATTGATCGTATTTTGTTTGAGTGGAAAAAGAACGGAATTAAAACGGTAGATCAAGCGCAAAATCAAGGCCAGAAATTTAGAGCGAATCAACAACGCACACAACAAACGACAAAACAAGAGACGAAATTTACTGGGAAAGTGCCTTTTTATAATTGGTTGGAGCAGTAGTGTAGGAGGAAAGATATGTTGAACAAAACGCAAATTCGTTATTGTCTAGATACAATGGCGGATATGTATCCAGAAGCGCATTGTGAATTAATTCATGATAATCCATTTGAACTGGTAATCGCAGTGGCATTATCTGCACAATGCACAGATGTGCTTGTGAATAAAGTGACGAAAAACTTATTTCAAAAATATAAAACACCAGAAGATTATTTAAGTGTGTCTTTAGAAGAATTACAACAAGATATACGTTCCATTGGATTGTTTAGAAATAAGGCGAAAAATATTCAAAAATTGTGCCAGATGTTGCTAGATGATTACAACGGGAAAGTTCCAGAAGACCGTGACGAGTTAACGAAATTACCAGGAGTAGGGAGAAAGACAGCGAATGTAGTTGTTTCGGTAGCATTTGGAATTCCAGCGATTGCTGTTGATACGCATGTAGAGAGAGTAAGTAAACGCTTAGCAATTTGTAGATGGAAAGATTCTGTGTTAGAAGTGGAAAAGACATTGATGAAGAAAATTCCAATGGATGAGTGGGGAGTTACACACCACCGTATGATTTTCTTTGGACGTTATTACTGTAAGGCGCAGCGACCACAATGTGAAGAGTGCCGATTACTAGAAATATGTCGCGAAGGAAAGAAACGAATGAAGGGGAAATAAAGGGTGGAGCGAGTTATAGAAATACCGAAAGAGTTTCGGTGCGTACCATTTTTTAAAGAGAGTGCAAATTCGATTACGTATCGCACAGACCAATCTTTTGAAGAAATAATACAAAATACTTACTTTATATTTGATATTGAAAGACAATATGAGCCATGGAATGAAATTGAAACAAGTATTCCAGCGGTGTTAAATATATGGAAAAGCAAGCATGAAGAGATTGCTACACTATTTCGGAACAGAAAAAAACAAGAAGCTGAGGGTCCGATGATTCTTTTTGCAGCTCACGTTCTATCGGTTATATATTGGTTAAATGAGCAGCCTGTTTATAGTTTGAATGAGATGCAAGTAAATACAAATAAATTGGAAGTACAACCTGTTAATTTTATGGAGCGATATTCATTTATTATAAAGAAACCGAGTAATTACCATTCATATATTCAATTAGCGCAGTTGTATATCGAAATAGAAAAGCTATATGCGAAGAAAATCATAACAAAAAAGAAGTCCATTTCTCATTAGGAGAAATGGACTTCTTTTTATTATGATTCTGTTGTAACAACATTTCCATCTGCGTGCGGAGTAGTATCTCCGCCGTGATTCTGTTGTTCTTGTTGGTGATTCTGTTGTTCCTGTTGTTTACGCTCTTCTTCAGCTTTCTTTTTAGCTTCGTCTTCAGCTTTCTTTTTAGCTTCGTCTTCAGCTTTTTTTCTAGCCTCTTCTTCAGTTTTTTTCTGAGCCTCTTCTTGCTGCTTACGCTGTTCTTCTGCAGCTTTCTTTTGAGCTTCGTCTTGTTTTAATTTATCTTCTGCAGCCTTTTTCTGAGCTTCGTCTTGTTTTAATTTATCTTCTGCAGCTTTTTTCTGAGCTTCGTCTTGTTTTAATTTATCTTCTGCAGCCTTTTTCTGAGCTTCGTCTTCAGCTTTCTTCTTAGCCTCTTCCTCAGCTTTTTTCGCGTCTGGAGTTCCTCCAGGAGCGGTAAAGGATGCACCGACTGCTGGACTTGTTCCAGTACCTTTTTTCGCTACTACAGAGAAGCTGTAAGTAACACCTGGTTTAATACCACCAAGAGTAGCTGTCGTACCGCTTACTGATAAGCTACCACTACTACCGTCAGTAGCTTTATAGCTTGCAGCATACGCATCAACCTCTGATGGTCCAGACCAATTTAGTGTAACTGTGCTAGCGCCATCGAAAGCGACATTAAGGCCGCTTGGCGAATCTACTTTAATTTCTTTAACTGCATCTTTTTTCGCGCCTTTAATGTACAGTTCTCCATTTAATTCTTGTACAGAAGAAGGGCGCTCGAAACGAGATTTATCCGTAGCAAATTTGCTCATCATTGTTTGGAACATTTGCTGAGCAATTCTAGTAGAACGATCTCCAATGTAATTTTCTGGGCTATCTTTTTCATAACCGGTCCATACAGCCATTGTATATTGTGGTGTATATCCTGCGAACCAACTATCTCTGTTGGCATCTGCTGGAATACCGTATTTTTTAATAACAGACTCATCAAAGTTTTGTGTTCCTGTTTTACCTGCTACGTCTACTCCTGGAACATACGCTGTCGGACCTGTACCGCCAGAGCCAGGTTTTACTACGTCGCGAAGAACATCAGTAATCATGTAGGCCGTATGGTCATGCATCGCACGTTGTTCTTTCGGCTTAAAGTTTTTCTTTTTCCCATCCGGGAAGATAACTTCTTTTACGAAGTGAGGTTTATTATAAACACCGTCATTTCCGAATGCTGCATATGCACCAGCTACTTCTAATGGAGAGCTGTCATTACTACCAATTGCAGTAGATTCATATACCTTGCCCTCTTTAAATGTCATTCCTAAGCCTTGAGCAAATTCTTGTGACTTATTGAGGCCAACTGCTTGAGCTGTCTTTAAAGCAGGAATATTTAATGATTTTTTCAATGCTTCACGAAGTGAAACGTCACCTTTATAACTATTTGTTGCATTTCGTATTTTTTTACCGTTGGAATACGTATACTCTGAGTCGTTTAATTGATGATACGTAGACCATTGTAGGTTTTCTATTGCTGGACCATAGTCGAAAATTGGCTTCATTGTTGAACCTACTTGGCGTTTTAAATCGATTGCCATATTATGACCTTTGAAAGTAGATTTACTTTCTTTACGACCAGCGCCGATTGCTCGAACTTCTCCAGACTGAGTATCCATAAATACGAATGATCCTTGGAATTGATCGTTTGGATACTTGATGAGATTCCCATCCATTATTTTATCAGCATAGTCTTGAGCATCAAGATCAAGAGTCGTTTGGATCGTTAAACCGTCCGAACCGATATTTATATCAGGAATTTCTTTTTCAACTTCTTTTACAACTGCATCTAAAAATGCTTGGTATTTCATTTCAGTTACTTCTGAAGATGGAAGAAGTCCTTGTGTTACAGGGATTTGCATTGCATCATTCATTTCTTGTTTCGTTATATACCCGTGTCGGTTCATTAATGTTAATACGATATTACGACGTTTCGTTGCTCTATCAACGTTATCTGGTTTTGTTGGATCATAAATATTAGGACCTTGGGGTAAACCAGCGAGCATTGCAGCTTCGTGTAGTTGTATGTCTTTTAAATCTTTGCCGTAATATTTTTTGGCAGCTGTTGAAATACCATAAGAGCGATTACCTAAGTTAATCTTATTTAAGTACATTTCTAAAATTTCATGTTTTGAGTACTGTTGCTCTAACTTATAAGATAAGTACCATTCCTGCACTTTTCTCTTTGCAGTTTTGTCCATCGTTAGAAAATAGTTTTTAACTACTTGCTGTGTAATCGTACTACCACCTTGTGAGCCAAAGCCACCAGTGACATTTTCCATAATTGCCATTCCAGTACGTCTAAAATCAATTCCATCATGCTCATAGAAGCGAGCATCCTCAGTCGCAAGGAATGCACTTTCAATTACTTTGGGAATTTGATCGTAAGTAACGTGGGTTCGTTTTTCAGCACCGTATTCATAGAAGAAATTCCCGTTTTTATCAAGGAATTTTGTTGATAAAGGATTGACAAGTTTTGATTTGTCTAATTTCGGAGCGTCCTTTACCATAACAAAGAAAGCCGAAACGCCAGCTACGAGGCCGACGATACCAAGAAGTAGACAACCTATAAGGAATTTCTTGAAAAAGGAACCTTTTTTCTTTGGCTTTTCTTCTTTATGAGTTTCTTTCGTTTGATTTTTTACATGATTTCGTTCTGTACGAGAACGATAATTATCTGACATTATACTTTCTCCTACCTTTCATTCTCTCCCCCAAAAGTCGAAAAAAGAGCCTTAGTGATGACTCTATCACGAAAAATAAACCGTGTCTAGTACGCGGATATAATCAATTCGAGGGTGATAACCGCATGATAATAAAGACCCATGCTCTTCTATTTCTTGTTTTGTAATCGATTTACGTCCACCAGTATTTTGACGATCCCAAAATGCAATAATATGTTTTGCATCTAATAAATAAAATTCATCAAAAAGTGTAAATTTAATAATAACAAATGCAATTCCATTATGAGCGACTACTTGCTTCATATGTTCAATTTGATGAAGGTGGAAGTTTTGAAGTGGAAAACTGGTTTTATTTTTAGTTTCTTTCGCTTCAAAATCGATATATTTCCCTTTGTATACACCGTTGTAATCTGTTGTAGAAGGTTGTTTGAAATACGCTTCTTTTACCACTGCAGCACTTCGAGCGGGGTAATCTACTTTTACAATTTGAAGAGGTGTAGGTTTTTTATGTACGCATGCAATATTATGGGTTAAGTAATATTGATTGGTTTCATTCAATTCCTCTTCAAGGGACATACCTCTATTACTGTAAGTATGTTTTTTTATTGGTGTTTTATGAGGTTGTGAAGCTTGATCGTACCTTTTTCCATTTGGGTAACGAATGGTCATATTTTGTCCACTCCCAACTTGATAAGATTTACTTACAAAGGTGATTATATCAAAAAATGAAAAAAGATGTGACCTTTTTCAAGAAAGGTATGGTGACTTACTCATGTTTCGATGGAATGATTACGAAAAAATTAAACAGAGCCGTAATGATATTTTTTGTACAGAAGAGGAAAAAGCTATAGTTCTTAATATTAAGGAGAGAACGGATGTAGCTAACGTAGATAATATTTCACGTACACAATCTTACCAAGAATATTATTTGAGAAATAGAGAAATTAGATGGTCTTTTTTAGCAAGCATGGTTTCAAGGAATGGGGGATGGAACATGACAGACTTAGAAGGAGAATATTATTCTAATCTTTTATCTCAAACAGTTAAGAGACGATTATTTCATTTGTATGAGAAAGCCAATTGGCTCATTTTCTTGGATGCATTTCCTCAACTATTACTGTATGAGGAAAGTAAAAAGAGATGTGCGCCGCTCTTTCATTTGTTACAATTTTTCAACATATCAATTTTTATGGAAAAAGAATGGATCGCGTTTTGGGGGAAAAAAGATATAAATAGGCTTATGACGGCACTTATTATTAATGAACAAAATAAAATTCAAAAACCAGTAATTGAGAATGCATATTTTCAAAAACATGTATTTGATACTGCACTATTCAAATTTCAAGAAATATTTCACGTTAGTGCAGTTATTTTTCCAATGGTGGAAGGGGGAATGTATGGATTTTCAGTTTATCAATTTGAAACGTTGCAAAAACGTATAGAACTGGGGAAGCAATTAGCTTGGTTATTATTTCATTCAAAGTATAAGGCTTCTTTTTATAAATTTGCAGTGCAAACTAGGCATACAGGATCAAGGATGGATTATGAATGTAATATAAAGGGGATTAGAAAATCAGGTACGCCCGCTCTTAGGGATGTGTATTCTATTGTCATTCATGAAAAATTAATAGAAAAAGATTGGTTTAGTGAAGGATTGGAAATAGATTCTTTATTTTTACTTGAAAAACCTAAGGGGGAAATTAATATAACAGAATGGTATAGAAAGAAGAGGGAGCAAATACATACTCTTTCTATATTAAGTAGTTTTGTTAAAAGAATAGATGAGTTCATGATATAATAAAGAAGTCCCGCCTTCCTAAATGAAGGCGGGGCTTCTTTATTAAAAGTAATATGCTCTACAACAAATTACTTTCTAATCCGCTATTTGCTTGCAGTACGACTTTAGCTTCAACACTTATCGAAAGCGAAGAGGTAAAGTTAGACTAGAAAATAGCGGGCAGTAAAACTCCCACCTCAAANNNNTTAGGTGGGAGTCGGGCTGATTAAAGTTTCACTTTATGTAGCGGGGAAATTTGGACCATCAAGCTTTGGATTACCAGTCTCAGGTTTGTTTTGTTGTTTGTTTTGCTTTTTCTTTTTTTCGTTTTTATTTTTTGCCATCGTAATACACCTCCTTTTTGTATTGTTACCATTTCTAAAAATGGCATACTAAATGATTTCTTTGACGAATATCAACTAGTTTTGTCATGTGAGAAGGAGTAATCAATCAATCGGCGAAATTACATGACAAAGGAAAGGCAAAGAAGGGGGCGTTTTAAATATGGCGATGGTTCAGAAGGAAGATGTTATGAAAAAAATGGATCAAATGTTAAGTTCTCTCGATTTGCTGGAAATGAATATTGGGATTAGAATGAATCATGCATTAAAGGGTAAAGGTGAAAAAATATGCAATAAGATAGAAATAACAGAAATGCATATAGAACATATGGAAAATAAATTAGTGCATCACGAAGAAAAAGGGAGCTGGGTAAAGACATTTCAAAACGTCGTAGTGAGTGCATAATAAGGTGGGAATAAAATGGGATATGAAGCATTAATCCAGTCCTCGGAGAAGTTAATGCAGTATAATGATGAAGCGAATGTGAAAAAAAGAGAAATGGCTGAATATGATTTTTATAAGGATATGAAGCCATTTGTTGATATTGTAGATGCGGAGTTAGAGATGTGGAAAGAATTAGCTTATAGGTGGATAAAGGAAGAACGACCTAAGTATATACATGTACAACAAATTGATCAAGTGTATGATAATTTACAAACTAATGTGCTACAATGTTTTGTTAATAAGGGAAAAGGTAAACGTTTCTTTGAAACTCATCAAGCTATTTCGTATACTTTGCAAAATATCGTAGATCAATGTAAGTAACAAGAGGGAAAACCCTCTTGTTTTTTTATGCCTCTGTCACTGTTGTAGGTTTTGTTGCACCGTTTATTTCTAATTCTCGTATTAATGTTCGGTAATCTGATATGCATACTTTTCCTTCAAGATAACAATGTCTCGCAAAGTCTAACAGTTCATTCGAATTTTCTGTGTAATACCCCTTTTTTTGAGAAAACGCTTGTTTTAAATCCCCTAATACCATGTTGATTCCTCCCCAATGAGAATCTTCTTCCTTATTATCATAGCATGGAAGGGTTTACTTTCTAATTTTTTTAAAAATTTAAACTTCCGACAAAAACAGACAGATACTCCGTCACACATTTTATTTTATAGGTACATATTCTATATGTAGAAACTTATGCGAAGGAGGAGAGAATGCATGTTTCAACAACCTAATGTATATCAGCAAACAAATCCATATGCACAGCAAAATATGTACCAATATAATGAGGATACATATTTACGATATAATATGTATCCTTTCGAGCCTCATTATGGAAACCAAAATTATTATCAACCATTTGAAGTGTCGTTTGGGAATCAGCAGCAAGCGCATATGAATCAACCACAGCAAGCGCATATGAATCAATCGCAGCAAGCATATATGAATCAACCACAACAAGCGCATATGAGTCAGCCACAGCAAATGTATACGAATCAACCACAGGAAGCGTATATGAATTCACAAAACTACATGTCACCAGCTCAATATGTAAATCAACAAGCTATGTTTTATCCACCAAAACAACCATATCCAACGATGAATAAACAAAAGCAACAGCAACAGCAACCAAGTCAGTTTTCTAGTTTTGTTTCACAATTTAAATCATCAGATGGTAACTACGATGTAAATAAAATGATGAACACAGCTGGACAAATGATGAACGCGATGAATCAAGTAACAGGGATTGTTAAGCAAGTCGGGGGCTTTTTTGGTAAATAATAGTAGGGGGTTGTCTATAATAGGTATTACGTATGAAATTGGATACTAGACAAATTTCCATGAAATAAATGGGTATATATAACAAGCGGCTTTACCCCCTCGCTCATATTGTAAAGTGTAGTCAGATTTTTTTAATGAGAGAGGAGAGAAAAAACTATGCATCATTGTCATCCTTGCTTTGGAGGGCATAAGCCTGTAGGACCTATTTGTACAACTGCTCCTGTCATTCATCCGGCAAAACAGTGCGTAACACATTCTTTTTCAACAACGGTGGTGCCACACATTTTCCCAACGCATACAACACACGTACATCATCAACAAATTAAAAATCAAAACTTCTTCCCACAAACAAACTCGAACGTAAACGTTGTAGATCCTGGTGATCCAGGATTTGTTGGTGGATTTGGCGGCGGATCTGTTGGTGGATTTGGCGGTGGATGTGGACCATGTGGTCATGGTCATCACCACGGTCATCACCACGGTCATCAAATATCACCATTTGGTCCAGGACCGAACGTATCACCATTTGGACCAGGACCGAATGTATCACCATTTGGACCAAATATCGGACCAAACGTTGGTGGAATGTTTAAAAAGTAAATGATATGTTAGAACTAGCGAAATGCTAGTTCTTTTTTTGTAATTGGAGTGTTTATATGAAAGTCGTTGCTGTAACAGGATATAAGCCGTTTGAGCTTGGAATATTTAAAAATGATCATCCAGGAGTAGAATGTATAAAAAAGGCGCTGCGTCGTAAATTAACTGCTTTTGTAGAAGATGGTTTGGAATGGGTTATTATAAGCGGTCAGTTAGGAGTAGAGCTATGGGCCGCTGAAGTTGTTTTTGAAATTCAAGTAGAATATCCAGATTTAAAATTAGCGGTATTTACTCCTTTTTTAGAACAAGAAGAAAATTGGAAGGAAGATAACCGTGAATATTACGAATTTATTCTTTCGCAAGCAGATCACATTGATAGTATTACGAAACGGAAGTACGAAAGCCCAGAGCAATTTAAATTAAAGAATCAATTTTTTATTGAAAAAAGCGATGCACTTTTAGCTGTATATGATGAAGAAAAGTCTGGGAGCCCTAAATATATTGTAGAAGCAGCTAAGAAAAAAGGAGAAATAGAAAATTATCACAGTTATTTCATTCTTTTTTCTGATTTACAAGATATAATGGAAGAGGAACAGTGGAATAATGCAGAGTAATATGTAATATAGTACTCGTATATTTGATTGACAAAAGGCATTGTTTCTGAAAAAATTTAGTTAATGAAAGCTTTGGCAAAAATTTGAGGTGAAGAAAATGATTTCGGATAAAATTAAATTAACAGCGAAAGATATTTTAGAAAAAGAGTTTAAAACAGGTATGAGAGGTTATCAACAAGAAGAAGTAGACAAGTTTCTTGATACGATTATTAAAGATTATGAAGCGTTTCATAAGGAATTTGATCAATTAAAACAACAAAATGCTCGTTTGAAACGTGAATTAGAAGAGCAGAAAGTAGCGGCAACACAAGTTCCGCAACAACCGTTACAAACACCAGTTGCACAACCAGTATATAACAATACGAATACGGATATTTTAAAACGTCTATCTAATTTAGAAAAAGCTGTATTTGGAAGTAAGTTATACGAATAAATTAAGGTAACAAAAAGGTTAAAGTATTGTACATAGAAAAAAACATTGCAAAATCTTTTTGTTTCCACTATACTAATGTTTGTCATAACGTTTGGGTAATCGCTGCAACGCCAACGTTGTAGAGGAAAGTCCATGCTCGCACAGCCTGAGATGGTTGTAGTGTTCGTGCCTAGCCAAGTCATAAGCTAGGGTATTCTGGCTGTGAGGCTGGTTTAACGGCAGGGAAAAAACCTAAGTCCTTTCGGATATGGTTTGACTACCTTTAAAGTGCCACAGTGACGAAGTCCTTGAAGAAATGATAGGAGTGGAACGAGGTAAACCCCACGAGCGAGAAACCCAAATAATGGTAGGGGAATCTTTTCCAAGGAAATGAACGACGGAAAAGGACAGGTTTTCGTAACCTGTAGATAGATGATTACCACCGGAGTACGAGGCGTGGGCCGTTTGCAGTACAAAGGAACAGAACATGGCTTACAGAACGTTATGAACCAACTATGAAATAACTCAGCTCTCCTTTGTTAGAGGAGGGCTTTTTATTTGTATGAAGTTATAAGTTGTGAGTTAAAATGGTAAGTGAGAATATTCTTCGTAATATGTGATAATTAATAGGACAACATGTTATTAATTATTGTTTGATTATACATAAGAGGTGAATGAAAATGGGAAAAGTTACTTTAATTGCAACAGCGGCAATGGGTATTGAAGCGTTAGTTGCCCGAGAAGTTCGCGATCTTGGTTATGAATGTGAAGTGGAAAACGGAAAGGTAACGTTTGAAGCGGATGAAAAAGCGATTTGTCGTACGAATTTATGGTTACGTACTGCAGACCGTGTGAAAATTAAAGTCGGCGAATTTAAAGCAACAACATTCGATGAGTTATTTGAAAAAACAAAAGCGTTAAACTGGGGAGATTATATTCCAGAGAACGGTGAATTCCCTGTTATTGGGAAATCTTTGAAATCAACATTATTTAGCGTTTCAGACTGCCAACGTATTGTTAAAAAGGCTGTTGTTGAGAAATTAAAAACAACGTACAGACGCACAACTTGGTTTGAAGAAGATGGTCCGTTATTCCGTATTGAAATTGCAATGTTGAAAGATATTGCAACGTTAACAATCGATGCGAGTGGTGTAGGTCTTCATAAACGTGGATACCGTCTTGAGCAAGGTGAAGCGCCTTTAAAAGAAACATTAGCTGCGTCTTTAATTAAGTTAACAAACTGGAAGCCGGATCGTCCTTTCGTTGATCCTTTCTGTGGATCTGGTACAATTCCAATTGAAGCTGCATTAATTGGACAAAATATCGCACCAGGATTTAACCGAGGCTTTGCATCGGATGAATGGGGCTGGGTTGGTAAACAAAATTGGCGTGAAGCTCGTCAAGAAGCTGAAGATTTAGCAAATTATAATCAACCATTGCAAATCATTGGATCAGATATCGATCACCGTATGATAAGAGTTGCCCAAGATAACGCAGATGAAGTTGGATTAGGGGATCTTATATCATTTAAACAAATGCAAGTAAAAGATTTCACGACAAAAGAGGAATATGGCTATGTTGTAACGAATCCTCCATACGGAGAACGTTTAAGTGAAAGAGCGCTTGTTGAAAAATTATATAAAGAAACGGGAGAGGTATTCCGCCCATTAGATACGTGGTCAATGTATTTATTAACAAGTTATGAAGCATTTGAGAAGTGTTACGGAAAAGATGCATCGAAAAAGCGTAAACTGTTTAACGGATTTATCCGTACAGATTACTATCAATACTTCGGAAAACGTCCACCGCGTAATTCATAGTATAAAACTCCTCCAGCGCGCATATACTGGCTATTATGTAATGCGTAAAGGAGGAAGTGATATGGATAGTTTCCAATTATCAATGATTCAAAAAGCTATTCACCGTACGTATGATGAGCTCGGAAAAGAAGTGGATAGTCAAGGTGCGATTGTAGATGAAATACAAAAAGCGCAGGAAGAATATTTGTCAGCTCTTTCACATGAAACAGCGATTGATAAACGGTATTTAAAGTCATTAATATAGAAAAAAATTTTCCTTTTTCGAAAGGGAAATTTTTTTTCGTGTATTTCTATGTATTGCAACAGGGGAAAGTGGCTGCACACATGTGAGTAGCAGTTGCTATATCTTTTTATAGAAAAACTGTTTGGTTGGAGGCTAAGGATGTTTACTGAGAATAGGTTACCATTTGAAGTAGGAAAACAAGATAATTTTTATGATAAGTTGAATGAGTGGATTGGAGATGTGTTTTACGACATTCTTCCGGAAAAAGGCTTTGAAGAGCGTGATGAACAGATTTTTATGGCGTTTCAGTTAGAGCGCGCTTTCCAAGAGAAGAAAGTTATGTTTGCAGAAGCAGGTGTAGGAACAGGGAAAACAATTGTATATCTTCTATATGCAATTTGTTATGCACGTTATACAGGGAAGCCAGCTATTATCGCTTGTGCAGATGAAACGTTAATTGAGCAGCTTGTGAAAGAAGAAGGAGACATTGCTAAGTTATCTGAAGCATTAGGGCTATCTGTTGATGTTAGACTTGCGAAATCAATGGATAATTATTTATGTTTGCGTAAACTTGAAGATGTTATGAGTGGACGAGCTCCAGAAGTAATTGAAGATGTATATTACGAATTACCTCAGTTCGTATTCGATCATGGTACGATGCAGAACTTTACTCACTATGGTGATCGAAAAGAATTTCCACTGTTAAATGACGAGGAATGGTCAAAGGTAAACTGGGATTACTTCCAAGATTGCTTCACTTGTGATTCTCGTCATCGTTGTGGTCAAACACTTTCTCGTGAACATTATCGTAAAGCTGCAGATTTAATTATTTGTTCTCAAGACTTCTATATGGATCATATTTGGACATATGATGCACGTAAACGTGAAGGGCAAATTCCGTTATTACCAGAAAGTAGCTGCGTTGTATTCGATGAAGGACATCTTGTAGAGTATGCAGCTCAAAAAGCTTTAACGTACCGTTTAAAACAAACGATGATGGAGCAACTTTTAACGAGATTATTACAAAACGATATTCGTGAAGAGTTCGCACATTTAGTAGAAGAAACAATTTGGCAAACTGAACAATTCTTTGGGGTACTACAAGAGAATAAAAAGGAAATTGAAGGTTCTGATCGTTTAGAAATTACTGTGACAGAAAAGGTAACTGCAGAAGCGAAAAGACTTTACGCAAAAATCGGTGAAGTTGGTGACGCATTAGTATTTGAAAGTGAAATGCATACAGTAAACACATACGATTTAAATATTGTTGATGAGCATTTAGATGTGTTAGAGCATTCACTTCGTCTTTTCATGCACGAGAAAAATGTAATTACGTGGGGTGAAGAAAGTGATGGTGCTTTCACGTTAGTTATTATGCCACGTGCAGTTGAAGAAGTGTTACAAGAAAAAGTATTCTCGAAGAAAATTCCGTACATTTTCTCATCTGCAACATTATCGGATAACGATTCGTTCGCATTTACAGCAAATAGTCTAGGGGTAAAAGATTATTTATCATTCTCAGTTGCCTCACCGTTTGATTATGAAGAGCAAATGGCAGTAAACTTACTATCGCATACGAAAGAAAATGAATGGGAAAGAAAGTGTCAATATACACTTGAAAATATCCAGAAAACAAATGGACGTACGCTTGTATTATTCCGTACAATGCAAGAACTTGCAGCGTTCAAAGAGTATGTAAGTAAAGAGCAAATGTCGGTTCCGTTCTTATATGAAGGGGATCAGGAAATTAGTCAGCTCGTTTCTCGTTTCCAAAATGAAGAAGAGACTGTACTTTGTGCTGTGCATTTATGGGAAGGTTTAGACATTCCAGGTTCATCATTATCACACGTTATTATTTGGTCATTACCATTCCCTCCAAACGATCCTGTGTTTGAAGCGAAACGTAAACATGTAAATGATCCGTTCTGGGATGTAGATGTGCCTTATATGATTTTACGTCTTCGTCAAGGAATTGGACGTTTAATTCGTACAAGTGAAGATAAAGGTGCTATATCATTATTTTTATCAGATAATGAAGATGAAAAAGTGATAGAAGCAGTGAAGAAAGTGCTTCCGGTAGAAGGAAAAGTACTTTAAGCGAAAAAATGTTGTAGGGAAAAGTTTGGCACTTGCCAAGCTTTTTTTCTATTAGAAAAGGAATTTATGTTTTAATGTCGAAATAAGGTTGAGGTAGAAAAAGGAGGTTTTTTATACTATGACAGTTGCTACATATGAAGTAGAAAAACAATTTTTAACATATGTGAAGAAGATAGAGAATTACGGAGAAGCATTAAGCTTAATGTTTTGGGATTTAAGAACAGGTGCACCAAAGCAAGGAGTAGACCAGCGTTCAGAAGTAATTGGAATGCTTTCATCCGAAGTGTTTGCGATGTCGACTTCAGATGAGATGGGGAACTATTTAACTGAACTAGAATCTTTAATTGTTGAAAATAAACTTTCTGAAACGACAAAGAAAATGGTTGAAGAGTGTCGGAAAGAATATGATAGAAATAAGAAAATTCCACAAGCGGAATATGAAGCGTATGTGAAATTAGAAGCGAAAGCGGAAAGTGTATGGGAAGAAGCTCGCGAAAAATCTGACTTCGAAATGTTCCGTCCGTATTTAGAAAAAATTGTTGAATTCAAAAAGAAGTTTATTACATATTGGGGTTACGAAACGTACAAATATAACACGCTATTAGACATGTATGAGCCGGGAATCACAGTAGAAGTGTTAGATCATGTATTTGGTCAACTGCGTGAACGTATCGTTCCGCTTGTGAAAGAAATTTCTGAGTCTAAAAAAGAATTAAAAACAAATGCTTTAGCTGAACATTTTTCAAAAGAAAAACAAAAGAATTTTACTTTAGAGTTATTAAAACAATTGAACTATAACTTTGAAGCGGGTCGTCTTGATGAAACGGTACATCCTTTTGAAATTACATTAAATAGAGGGGATGTTCGTATTACGACTCGTTACGATGAGAAAGACTTCCGTATGGCTGTTTTCGGCACGATTCATGAATGTGGTCATGCTGTATATGAGCAAAATGTTGCAGAGGAACTAGAAGGAACACCGCTTTGCAGTGGAACATCAATGGGAATTCACGAGTCACAATCGTTATTCTTTGAAAACTTCATTGGCCGTAATAAGTCGTTCTGGAAGAAAAACTATGATTTGTTAAAGCGATATAGTGACGGTCAATTTGACGGCGTATCAGTAGACGAGTTTTATGATGCGATTAATGAGTCAAAACCATCCTTTATCCGTATAGAAGCAGATGAACTTACATATCCGCTTCATGTTATGGTTCGCTATGAGCTGGAGAAAGAATTATTTGATGGCACACTGCAAGTAAAAGACTTGCCAGCGGCATGGAATGATAAGATGGAAACTTATTTAGGTATTCGTCCAGAGAATGACGCACAAGGTGTATTACAAGACGTTCACTGGGCTGGCGGTTCGTTTGGATATTTCCCATCTTATGCGCTTGGTTATATGTATGCAGCGCAATTTAAACAAAGGATGCTAAAGGATATTCCAAACTTTGATGCATTATTAGAAGAAGGAAACGTGACGCCAATTCGTGAATGGTTAACAGAGAATATTCACCAATACGGCAAAACGAAAAAACCACTTGAAATTTTAAAAGATGTGACAGGTGAAGGTTTAAATGCAAACTACTTAGCTGATTATTTAGAAGCTAAATATAAAGAGATTTATGAGTTATAAAACAGGAGCTGCTTAATTGCAGCTCTTTTTTATGAGGGAGTGAGAGAAATGGGCTATATGTTTACAGTAATGTCGCAAACGGAAGCGGAAGAAATTGCATATAACTGGCATTATGAAGGGGAGTATTCTTTTTATGATATAGAGGCAGATCAAGAAGATTTAGTGGAGTTTTTAAATGCTCATATGAGAGGAAATACTACATTTGTCGTGAAAGAAAACGATAGTATAATTGGCTTCTTTAGTTTTGGTAAAATAAATAATCAAACGATTGATATAGGACTTGGAATGAGACCTGATATAACAGGAAATGGATTAGGTTTACAGTTCGTAAAAGCTGGATTAGATTTTAGTAAAGAAAAATATAAATGTGACTATATAACATTATCAGTAGCGGCATTTAATGAAAGGGCAATCAAAGTATATAAAAAAGCAGGGTTCGAAGCAGTTGGGACGTTTATTCAAAAAACGAATGGCAGTTGTTTTGAGTTTTTGAAAATGAACTATATATGTAAAAATGATTAAGAAACAGAAGGGGGCTTCTGTTTTTTTATTTTGATGCAGAAATAAATGATGTTTGTTTTTGTACTTGTTGTAATTAGAAGTTTTGAAATTTTGGAAGAGGATGTGTATGATTGAAGTTTAGTAGCAAATAGCAAGTTTAGTAAGGAGAGGTAGAGGTAGTATGATTACAATTAAAACAAAAAATGAAATAGATTTGATGCATGAATCGGGGAAGTTACTAGCTTCTTGTCATAGAGAAATTGCAAAAATGATGAAACCAGGTATCACTACACAAGAAATTGATACGTTTGTTGAAGCATATTTAGAAGAGCATGGTGCCAGGTCCGAACAGAAAGGGTATAACGATTATCCATACGCAATATGTGCATCTGTGAATAATGAAATGTGTCATGGGTTTCCAACAGATGTTCCTTTAAGTGAAGGAGATATTGTGACAATTGACATGGTAGTAAACTTAAATGGTGCGCTCTCGGATTCTGCATGGACGTATATAGTTGGAGATATTTCTGATGAAGCAAAAAGGTTATTGTTAGTAGCAGAGAGTGCTTTATATAAAGGGATTGAGCAAGCGATAAGTGGTAACCATGTTGGAGATATTGGATACGCAATTGAAAGTTATGTAGCTTCTGAAGGGTTTTCTGTTGCAAGAGATTTTACGGGACACGGAATTGGCAAAGAAATTCATGAGGAACCAGCAATTTTTCATTTTGGTAAGTCAGGACAAGGACCAGAATTACAAGAAGGAATGGTAATTACAATTGAACCTATTGTAAATGCCGGTATGCGATATTCTAAAGTAGATTTAAACGGATGGACTGCACGGACGATGGATGGGAAATTATCTGCACAATATGAGCATACAATTGCGATTACGAAGGATGGTCCTATCATATTAACAACGTTGTAATATGAAATGTAAGAGTTTGAAAAACTCGAACGAAAATAGTGTTTTTCATAAAATTTGTACGTGTTTTTGCGATAAATGCTTTTCAAAGTGAAAAAAGTGCGTTATAATCCTTCTATAAATAAATAAGTTAGCTACACTCATATAATCGCGGGGATATGGCCTGCAAGTTTCTACCGAAGTACCGTAAATACTTTGACTATGAGTGAGGACGAATATATTTGCTTGTTTAGCATTCTTTTTTGCGAAACTCCAAAAGCACGTCTCTCACTTGTAACGAGTGGTGGCGGCTTTTGGAGTTTTTTATTTGCATAAGAGGAGGAACTAACATGAAAGTATTACACGAAAAGATTTTGAACGAAGGAAAGGTTTTATCTGGTGATGTATTAAAGGTAGATGCATTTTTAAATCATCAAATTGATCCAGTACTTATGCAAGAAATCGGAAAAGAATTTGCTAAGCGTTTTAAAGAAGAGAACATTACAAAAATCGTGACGATTGAATCTTCAGGCATTGCACCAGCGGTTATGGCTGCTTTAGAGCTTGGTGTAAAAGTAGTTTTTGCAAGAAAGCGTAAATCGTTAACGTTACAAGATAATATGTATGTTGCGGAAGTATACTCATTTACAAAACAAGAAACGAACGAGATTTCATTATCTCGAAATCATATTGATGAAAATGATCATGTACTAATTATTGATGACTTCTTAGCAAATGGTCAGGCTGCTTTAGGTTTAATGAATTTAGTAGAGCAAGCCGGGGCAAGTATTGCGGGAATTGGCATTGTTATTGAAAAAGCATTTCAAGATGGAGGAAAGAAGCTGCGTGAACAGGGTGTTCGTGTTGAATCACTAGCAGAAATTGCATCACTTGATAACGGCACAGTTACATTTGTACAGCAAGAAACTGCGGAGGTGAACTAACGATGAAGCAGCACCCATTTAAAATTGCATCGCTTGGCATTCAGCACATGCTTGCCATGTACGCTGGCGCAATTATTGTTCCGCTTATTGTTGGCGGGGGACTTGGTTTAAATCAACAAGAATTAACGTATTTAGTATCGATCGACTTATTGATGTGCGGCGTAGCAACGATTTTACAAGCATTATCAAATCGCTTTTTCGGTATTGGGCTTCCGGTTGTACTTGGTTGTACATTCACAGCGGTTGGACCGATGATTGCAATTGGTAAACAATACGGCGTGTCCTCTATATATGGAGCAATTATTGCTGCGGGATTATTTGTTGTTATTTTCGCGAAATTATTTGGAAAACTTGTAAAACTGTTTCCTCCTGTTGTAACAGGATCTGTCGTTACAGTCATTGGGGTTACACTTGTTCCAGCAGCTATTAATGATATGGCTGGAGGAGTTGGAAGCAAAGATTTCGGAAGTCTAGAAAATTTAGCTTTAGCATTTGGTGTTCTATTATTTATCATTATTATGTATCGTTTTTTTGACGGATTTATCCGTTCAATCTCTATATTACTTGGTCTTTTGTTCGGTACAATCGTTGCAGCATTTATGGGGAAAGTAAGCTTGCAAGCGGTTGGAGAGGCAGATTGGTTCCACGGTATTCAGCCGTTTTACTTCGGTACACCAACATTTGAATTAACGCCAATTATTACGATGATTCTCGTTGCTTGCGTAGGGATTGTGGAAGCAACAGGTGTATATTTTGCATTATCTGATATTTGTAATAAAAAGATTGGTGAAAAAGAATTAACAAAAGGTTATCGCGCAGAAGGATTAGCAATGGTTCTAGGTGGTATTTTTAACGCATTTCCATACACAACATATTCTCAAAACGTAGGCCTTGTTCAATTAACTGGAGTAAGAAATCGCGTTATTATCTATACTTGTGGTGGCATGTTAATTGCTCTTGGGTTTATTCCTAAAATCGCAGCCATTACAACAATTATTCCGAAATCAGTACTTGGCGGTGCGATGTTAGCAATGTTCGGCATGGTAATGGCGTATGGTATTAAAATGTTAAGCAGTGTTGATTTTGGAAAACAAGAGAATTTATTAATCGTTGCATGTTCTGTCGGAATCGGACTTGGTGTTACAGTCGTTCCAACGTTATTCTCACAGCTTCCAGAAAATATTCGTATTTTAACTGATAACGGAATTGTACTTGGAAGTGCATCAGCAGTACTTTTAAATATTGTATTTAATATGGTGCCGCAGCGTAAAGTGAAAGTAAAAGAAGAGCCAGTTTCGATGCAAAGTGCAGTAAGAGAAGCATAGAAAAGCAAGGTCTCATTAGGAGACCTTGCTTTTCTTTTTAAGTGGCATCATCTTACCGTACGTACCAAGGCGCCATATATATTCAAGTGGTCCGTATTGATAACGAGAAAGCCACCAGCGGCTAATGAAAATTTGTAACGTGTAGAAACCGATGCAAAATAGTGGTCCGACCCATAATGGAGCGGGATAATAATTTTTGAAAAATAGACCGAATACAAGTAACGTAACAATTGTATGCGTGATGTAATTTGTTAACGCCATTCGTCCGACATATTGGAATGGTCGTAATAATTTTTGCCATCTTTCTTTTTGTAATAAGCGCATGAGTGTAAAAATGTAGAAGATGAATAATGTTTTTCCGCTTATCATCGTAATGCCCATAAGGGTAAATGGTGTATAAGGTTGGTTGTTAATAAAGAAGTGAATCATAATAAACCACATCGGCAATGTTAAAATGAACATAATAATTTGCCATTTTTTTAGTTTTGGATCTAATTCTTTTGCACGACGGAAAATATCTTTTTTACCGGCGTATAATCCGAGTAAAAACAACCCTAGTGTTTCAGGAAGCATAATGAAACTGTTTCCTATTGCTTCCGAATAGAATGAATGGAATCTGCCTTCGATTTGTAAGCCCCAGTTTTTTAACGGTATAATTGCTGAGGAAAGGTCTAATTCATTTAACGGCACTAGTGCCATTAGAAGAGAACCTAATAATGTGAACAATTGCATGAAACTTAATAGTACAATTGACCATATTAAAATAGTACGGGGCTCTCTCTTGTAAAATAGAAATAAGAAAAACCCAGTGATTGCATAAGTATGTAAGATGTCTCCATCCCATAAAAGAACGTAATGCAAGAAACCAAACAATAATAAAATGAGAAGACGGCGAACAAACAAAGTTTTTGGACGATCTGTTTTCGCCTCAGCACGATTCATAAAGATATAAAAACCTAATCCGAATAAAAACGAAAAAATAGTATAAAATTTCGTTTGAATAAACATATCGTAAAATAGGCGGATGTAGCTGTCTACTCCTTCGTAAATTCCTGAAATTTCACTTGAGTCAACTCCGGCAATAACTGGCCAGTTAACAAGAAAAATACCGAGTACAGCTATTCCTCTAATAATATCAATTGAGTGTATCCTCTCGCCTTGGGAAAGATTTTGTGTCATTATTTTCCTCCTTGATAAGTAATTCCCTTTTATTATACAAAATGTAAGAGGAAGGTGATAGGGGAGATTTCCAATTTTTAAAACTGTTAAGATGTGCATTATGAGATATAATAAGAGTGCACAGCAAGTTTTAAACTTCTTTAAAACAGGCAGTAAAGCTCCTTTTCCCGAAGGAGCTTTCTTTTTTTAGAAAATTATTGATAATGATTCTCTTTAATGATAAAATGTATTCAAAAGTGATAATCATTATCAAAAAAGGTTGGTGTGTTAATATGGTGTATGCACTTGTTGCAGGAACGATTGCTATATATGTTGGTGTTACAAAGTATGTATTAAATGGAGTAGGAACAACAAAATGAATAATATTACATAAAATCCCTTTCATTTGTAAAAAGAATGAAAGGGATTTTTTATTTTTGATGTGAATATGCTGAAAATTTAGTATGATAATAAAGTGAAACTTTAATCAGCGGGGAGGTCTATCCCTTACTGATTATTATCCCGCACGAAACGGGCTTTTACTGCCCACAAATAGCGGGATAAAGTATATACATCTTGGATAAAGGGGAACAAGGGGATGACAAACATAGTACAGACAAACGGTATGAAAAAACTTGTTTGTTTTTATGAAGAGTGGCAAAAAAACGGTGATGCAGAGAATAGTTTGAAGTTGTTTGAAGTGATTCAAAAATATAAACAAGAGCAGCTTATGCTAGCTTTTTGTGGTCATTTTTCTGCGGGGAAATCGACAATGATGAATCACCTATATAAAGCACAATTATTACCGACAAGTCCGATTCCAACGAGTGCTAACGTTGTTAAAATTGAAAGAGGATCTAATCGCGTTGTTGTAACGATTAAGTCTGGAGAACAGTATGAATATGACGGCGCATATTCAGCAGAAGAGTTAAAACAAATATGTAAAGACGGTGATGAAGTAATTGGTGTTCATATTTATCGAAATGATGCGCCAATTCCTGAAGGGGTTATGTTAGTTGATACGCCCGGAATTGATTCTACGGATGATGCCCACCAATTAGCGACAGAATCAACGCTGCATCTAGCAGATGTTATTTTCTATATGATGGATTATAACCATGTTCAATCAGAGGTTAACTTACAATTTGTTAAAGAATTGAAACAACGTAATAAAACGATTTATCTCGTTGTAAACCAAATAGATAAACATAAAGCAAATGAGTTATCGTTTGAAGAGTATAGAGATAGTGTAAAACAGTCTTTTTCTAACTGGGATATTGAAGTAGATGGTATTTTTTATACATCATTGCGAATGATGAATCATCCATACAATGAAATTCAAAGTTTAGAAGCATTAATTTTTTCTATCATGAAAGAAAAAGAGCAGTATGTAAGAAAGGGAATGGAGCGAGAAACAGAATATTTACTGCAAGAACATTGTTCGTTTATTCTTTCTGAAAATGAAAAACATCTCATGAAATATGAAGAAGAATTAGCATCACCACTGTCACTTTCAGAGATAGTTGAAAAAAAGGAAGAGTTAACTGAAAATAAAAATCGCGCGGCTAGTAAAGAATCTGATGTGAGAAATGAATTTATAAAAGGTTTACAAGCCATATTAGATAACGCGTATTTAATGCCATTTGAAATGAGAGAATTGGCAAATGAATATTTAGAAACGAAATTAACGAAGTTTAAAGTTGGTTTGTTATTTGCGAAAGGAAAGACGGAGCAAGAAAAACAGAGACGTGTAGATGCTTTTTATTCTGCTCTTCAAAAGACTGTTGAAACGCAACTTGATTTTCATGTGAAAGAATTTATTGTAGCCTTCTTAAAAGAAGAAGGGTTATTTACAGAAGAAATAGGGAAAGACATATATGCGTTAGAGATTGCTTTCGGACCGGAAGTGTTGGCTGAAACAATTAAACAAGGGGCTGGATTTACCGGTGATTACTTACTTCTTTATACTGCTGACGTTGCAAATGAGTTAAAGAAAAGATACTTTATGAAATCTCAGCAAATTTTCGGGAAAAGTACGGGTATATTGCAGAAGAAAGTGAAGATAGAGATTGCTCGTATTGAAGAAGAAATTGAAAAACACACGATGTTACAAACAGCAAAAGAAACGAAATTACAATACATTAAGAAGTATGAGGAATATGAGATCTATTTAGGAGATATTTGGAATGAACATGTTTCTATACCAGATGGATTGCAAATAGACGAAATATTACAAAGTAAAAAACAAGTTGTTAGTGAGAAGTTTACACTACAAGAGCAAGACATTGTAAATGACAACGTAGCGGCTAGTGAAGAAGAGATTAAAGGAACGAAAGCTTTAAATATTCAGCGTATATTAGAAAAAGTGAAGAAAGCTGAAACGATATTAGATCCATTGCCTACACTGAAACATTTACAGCAAGAAGTAGTTGGAAAAAGACAGCGTGTAGAAACGAAGCAATTTACAGTAGCATTATTTGGAGCTTTTAGTGCTGGGAAATCATCATTTGCTAACGCATTGCTCGGTGAAAAGGTACTTCCTGTATCGCCAAACCCAACGACAGCAACAATAAATCAAATTTTGCCAGTTACAGAAGAGAAACCACATGGAACGGTAATTGTTCAGTTTAAGTCAGAGCAAGCGCTGTTAGAAGATATGAAAGCTGTTTATAAAATGTTTCACTATGAAATTGCTACATTGGAAGAAGCGTTAATGCAAATTGATAAAATTATGAAATATCCTTCACCGAGCGGGAAGCAAAAAACAACATTTAGCTTTTTACGAGCAGTACAAAAAGGATATGAGGCAGTTGCTAATCACTTTGGGGAACAAGTACAAGTTACGTTAGAGGAGTTCTCTGATTATGTAGCTAATGAAGAAAAATCATGCTTTGTTGAGCATATGGAGCTTTATTATGATTGTGCTTTAACAAGGCAAGGAGTAGCTCTTGTAGATACACCAGGGGCGGATTCTATTAACGCTCGCCATACGGATGTTGCATTCCAGTATATTAAAAACGCAGATGCTATTTTATTCGTAACATACTATAATCATGTTTTCTCTCGCGCAGATCGTGAGTTTTTAATTCAGCTCGGTCGTGTAAAGGATACATTTGCACTTGATAAAATGTTCTTCTTAATAAATGCTGCCGATTTAGCACAATCCGAAGAAGAACTTGAAATGGTAAAAGGTTATATTGCGGATCAGCTCTTACAATACGGTATTAGAAATCCACGTTTATTTGCAATTTCAAGTTTATGTGCACTTGAAGAAAAGCAAGGGAAAAGTATTGATAAAGAAAAGTATGGTATTTTACAAAACTCTGGGATTGCTAAGTTTGAAGAATCATTTACGTCCTTTATGATGAGGGATTTAATGCTTGTATCTGTGCACGCTTTATATAGTGCATTGCAAGGAGCGAATCAGCTTCTTGTAAATATGATAAATGGCGCGAAGCAGGGAAATGATGAGAAAGAGAAGCAAACAAAAAAATATGAAGCAGAGCGTGATCAGCTACTTCATATTATTTCATCATATAGTGTACTTGCTGAAGAGCAAGCAATGCAAAATGAAGTGAAAGAATTGCTTTATTATGTACACCAACGTCTATTTTTACGCTATAACGATGTGTTTACTGAATTTATTAATCCGGCGTCGTTACGAACAGACGGGAATGTGAAAATGCAGTTGCAACAATGTGTAATGGAATTAGTTTCATTTATTCAACATGATTTATTACAAGAAATGCGTGCGACATCATTACGTCTTGAAAAATGGATAGATGAAGCGATGAAGCGTGCAAAGGATGAAATTGTTGTGAATTGCAAAGTGGAAAATGAATCGATTTCTATGGGTGGAACAGTGGATTATGAATATAAAGTTATTACACATAAAGAGCCGTTTCCTTCAATAGAAATAAAAGATTTTAAAAAGGCACTGGCACATTTTAAAAATGAGAAAAGCTTTTTTGAAAAAAATGATAAAGCTTTTATGCAAGAAGACGCTAAAGGAGTGTTAGAACCTTTCGTATCAAACTATGTAGCTGATGAAGAAGATTTATTCGTTCATCATTATAAGCAAGAGTGGGATGCAAAATGGAACCTATTCCAAAAAGTGATGCAGCAAGATGTTGAGAATTATTATGAAAGTATATTATTCGCTTTAGCTGAAACAATTGATGTATCACTATATGAACAAAGTAAAGAAGAGCTACAAAAGCAGTTAGTAGAAATTGAAAAAGAAATTTATATTAAATAGCCGTTATGAAAAAAAGATTCGTTCAATTTTCTTTTGCAGTACAGTATCTAAAGATTTTACAAACCCTGCAAACTCATCAGTAGAAATCATATGGGTAAGAACTAAGCGTCTGCCGTCTGGTGTTTCACCGCATAAGACGAATGAAGAAAACTCATACGTTTTGTTTTCTACTACTAATTTTGGATAGGAATATGTGTCGCTCTTCTTTTTCTTTCCATCAATAGAGATGACGTTGCATTTTTTCTCATTGTTGTCCATGGTGAATCCCTCCTTTCTATTATCTATGGTAGACAAGGGGGGTTTAGAACAATAGGGAAGGGGGAATTTTTATGTCTGTTGTAATAGAGCGTATTTCGAAAGAAGCTATACCGAAATCTTTATTGCTCCTTGCTGATCCAAGTGAACGCCAAATTGATGCATATGTACAGAGAGGGTTTACGTATATAGCTAAACAAGAAGAAAGCATTATCGGTGTATATGTGCTTTTGGAAACAAGACCAAAGACAATGGAAATTATGAATATTGCGGTTGTAGAACATATGCAAGGAAAAGGTATTGGTAAGGGGTTATTGTTGCATGCAATAGAAAAAGCTAAAGAATATAATATGTACAAACTTGAAGTTGGTACAGGTAATTCTAGCATTTCACAACTTGCGTTATATCAAAAATGTGGATTTCGTATTTTTTCTATTGATTTTGATTACTTTTCAAAGCATTATGAAGAAGAGATTATTGAAAATGGAATTGTATGTCGTGATATGATTCGGCTTGCAATGAAATTAAACAAATAAGTATAAATTATTAGGGGGAAGAGAAGATGGAAGTACATAAAGCAATTACAGCACATTCTCGTAAACAAAATGAGATTGTAAAAATATTTTTACAATTAGATGCGCAACGCGAAGCAGCGATTGAGGCTGCGATCGCACTTGCATCAAATGGAAAACATTTCTCAGTTGATGCAATTAATATGGTAACAAAGCAAATTAATGACCTTGCAAAACGCGGCGTTGCGCCGCAGCGTAAACTTGTTACAACAGATATGGTTATGGAGTATGTAGGTCGCGTGAACGAGAAAGAAGGGTGTTAAGGATGATTGTTACAGTCGAGTGGTTGCGTGAGCATTTAGAAGATGAACATGTCCGTATAGTCGATTGTCGTTTTGATTTAGCGAATCCAAATTGGGGTAAAGAGAAGTATGAGGAAGAACATATTCCCCATGCGTTATATTTTGATTTAAATTTAGATTTATCAAGTTCTGTAATAGAGCATGGTGGTCGCCATCCATTACCAAATATAGAGCAGTTTGCAGACAAGCTTTCACAGGCTGGGATTGATGAACATACGACAGTAATTGCGTATGATAGTCAAGCTGGTGCAATGGCTTCTCGTTTATGGTGGTTATTAAACTATGTAGGACATGAGAAAGTGTATATATTAGACGGTGGATTTCCAGCTTGGAAAGAGAATGGATTACACACAACGCCGAATATCCCAGTTATTGCACGAAAACCTTTTATACCGGAAATACAAGAAAATATGCTTGTAACGATGGAGACGGTCAGAGAGAATATTCATGCAGGTATAGATATTACGTTAATTGATTCTAGAGAGCCGAAACGTTATGCAGGTGCGGAAGAGCTCGTTGATCCGAAGGCAGGGCATATTCCGACGGCAGTAAACTATTTTTGGAAAGATGGAATTTTAGAATCGGGACACTTTAAAAACGAAGAGGAACAGCAAGGGCGTTTCCAAAATCTTGATAAAGAGAAGGAAACAATCGTATATTGTGGTTCTGGTGTTACAGCGTGTCCGAACATAGTTGCATTAAAGTTAGCTGGTTTTCAAAATGTTAAATTGTATACAGGTAGCTGGAGTGATTGGATTTCTTATCCAGAAAATCAAATTGCAAAAGAAGAAGATTAATCACTTGCATGCAAAAATAATTTGTATTAAAATAAGGTCACAAGCAAGAGATTGCTTCAAAAATATTATATTTTACACATTGGAAACAATGTGATAATATAACGACAAGTAAATAATACATCCTGCGGTGTGCGTAACTTATTTATGTCTAAAACCGATGTTAGTTTTACGGAAGCTCAATATTTAGTGACCATCATCAAGCCTTCCTTGTGGAGGAAGATGTACGGTAACTGTGAGGGCATCCACCTGCGAGTAGCGGGTTTTTGGACATTTACGAGGAACGGCACTTGCGGGGGTCTTATTTCAACTAACATTATATAAAATTCCTACGGTGTACGTAGCTTGTGTATGTCTTAAACCAATAAGTATAATATGGAAGTTCAATATTTAAATGTAGATAGCAGGCCATCTTTTTAAGAAGGAAGTTACAAACATTTGTGAGAACATCCACCTGTGAGAGCAGGTTTATGGACATCTATAGATAACGGCATATGTGGGACTATATAAAAAACCTTACGTTTTATACGTAAGGTTTTTTTGTTGAATAAATATGCTCATGTTATCTCGATTTACCTGTAAAGTTTCCATAATAAATATAGCACTTGCGGTCTTCATCAATTTCTCTTGAATCTAGGGTGAATTCCAAATGTATTCCATCCCGTTGAATATATATAATATCTGAATGGAGAGAGGGTAAGATATCCTCGTAATTCCACACATCTTTACTTTCTATCATAATTGAGCTTGCTTCCTTTAGTTCTCGAATTTCAAAACCTATGTGCGAGTATGTAGGATCTGAAGGGTCGTTGAAAAAAACTTCTTTTTGTATATATAACACTGCTGTCCCGTCTGGATCTACTGAAGTTGCAGTAACGACATATGTATTTCCATCTTTTATAAAATATTCACAAGTCATGCGCGCGACAATTTCAGAATTAGAAATATTTGCGTAGTTCCATAAAGCCGGATACCCGTTAGTTTCATCATTGAGCCGATATTCCAATCGCATTTTATCCCTCTTCTTCCTTTTTCTTCTACTTTATCATGACATCTTATATAATAGAAATATAATTTAAAAAGGGGAGTGCAAAGGTGACAAAAACGAAATGGCTAGTAGGTGGTGTTCTGACATCTTTAATGACGGGCACTTTATTTGGCTGTGCGCAAGATATTCCCCCCGAACCGAATGATAATAGTTGTTCTGATTGGGATTGGGATGATGAGCTTGGTGTTTGGCAGTGTGATGATAGTAGTTCAGGTTATCGTGGACATTACTTTTATGGTGGTAAATACTATCAAAATAAATCCACTTTCAAAAATTCATCAGCGTTTAAAACTTATCAATCTTCGGCCGAATTTAAAGGTGGAATTGGAAGCGGTTCAAAAGGTGGATTTGGAGGTTAAAATATGTCGCAATACATAAAGAAACGAAAAGGATTTTATTCGAATTATCCGCATTTCTGGTCGGATTTATATGAATGTGAGTATAGTTTGTTTCATGTTTTTCCAATAACAGAGCAAACGATGAAACAATTACAATTAGCAACTGAACGAATGGGGAAAATATTTTTTAAGACTGCTAGACTTCTTCGGGATTTATCTAATGAACAGCTTCTTGAACTTGGTTTTCCAGATGCAAGCTTGCCTTTTATTAGACTGAAAGGAATGTATCCTGAATCTGTTATTTCACGATTTGATTTTGCTTTAACAGATGATAATCGTATTAAAATGCTTGAGTTTAATAGTGACACTCCAACTTTTATTGTGGAATGCTTTCAAATGAATGGAAAAGTTTGTGAAAAATTAGGCTATGATGATCCAAATGCAAATCAAGAGCGCTTACTTTCTTCGGGTATTACAAAAGCCGTAATGGAGTTTACAAAAGGAATGGAAGATCCAAATGTTGTTTTCACAGCTCATCATGAACATATAGAAGATTGGAATACGACTATGTATTTGAGTGGGCTATGTCATGTTGAAAATAAAGTGATGCCAATGACAGAACTTAGAATTACAGATGATGCTTTAGTAGATAGAGATGGTGTACCAATTGATGTTTTGTATCGCCAAACATATCCAATTGAAGACTTAATTGAAGATCAAGATCCCGAAACGGGGGATTTGGTGGGAGTAGAACTTTTGCAACTTGTAAAAGAAGGAAAGCTTTTTATTATAAATCCTTTGTCGGCCTTTTTAATTCAGCCGAAATCAATTCAATGTCTTATTTGGGGATTAGCAGAAGAAGGTGCTTTTTACACAAGTGAGGAACAAAGGTGGATTAAAGAATATATGATTCCTACATATTTTGAGCCAGATTTATTTTTGGGGAAAAGTCCTTTCGTTCAAAAACCTTCGTTCGGTAGGGAAGGTGACACGATTACGATTCGTGATAAGGATACAAATATTATGATTCGAAATGCACATGAAACGTATAAATCGTCACTTCCTATATTTCAGAAATATACAGAGCTTCCAGTTGTATTTTTGGAAACTGAAAAAGGAATTGAGAAGCTGTCGTACGTGTTTGGGGCTTTTTTAATTGCTGGAAAAGCGAGCAGCATCGGTATACGTGCCGGAGAAAAAATTACGGGAAATGAATCGTATTATTTACCGGTAGGTATTAAGAAGGAGGAAAATAAATGATTAATTTTTTACTATATTTAGCGGTATCACTTGCACTTTTATGTATCGGTCTTTTTCTTATGGAAGTGACAACGAAAGTTAAGGAATTTAAGTTAATGGCTCAAGGGAATAAAGCGGTAAGCTATGTACTTGGAGGAAGATTACTTGGTCTTGCTATCGTTTTATATTCAACGGCTGCTAATTCTATTTCAATTCTTGATATGGTTTCATGGGGAGCTGTTGGGATATTAGCTCAAATTATTGTCTTTTATTTAGCAGAATGGCTTACACCACGTTTTAATATTAATAAAAGCCTTGAAGAAGATAATCAAGCAGTTGGTCTTTTCCTTATGTTTTTATCACTTTCCATCGGAATTGTAATTGCTGGTTGTGTAACATATTAAAACCCTTACATTTTAACGTAAGGGTTTTATTTTTCATGTGCTAATTTTTTGCAATATGTGCTTAATTAATTTATCTCGCTATTTGAGGGCAGTAAAACTTCCACCTCAAAATTCAGCTGGAGCAAAGAAGTTAGTTGGGAGATTAACTGCCCGTAAAAGCCCGATTGGTGAAGGCTAATAATCAGTGGGGGATGAACAAAACCCCCACTGATTAAAGTTTCACTTTATGTAGCCGAACGCTGAGAAGGATGCGTATTAGTGTACTGAACTCGAGATAGTTGTTGTAATAAGGAAAAGTTTCCATACAAAGTGTTGACATCTATTTTAAATAGGAGTAACATTTTCTATGTAATTAAAATAAGTCTCTGTTAGGTGAGGCTCCTGTATAGAGAAATGCTACTGCCCAAAAATGTCGAGAGACGCCAATGGGTCAACAGGAATGATCGAATTAAGGTTTTTCTTAACGTAGCTGGTAATGAACCTATGCTATACAGTGCTAAAACTCGGTGAGGGAGAGGTCCGTAGATTTCTAATTATATTATATTGGGAATCGCTTATTTGTGTATGCAATGACCTTTGCTCTCTTATGAGTAAGGGTCTTTTTTGTTACCAAGCTATGAGTAATTTCATAGTATAGATTATAACTAAAAAATTAAAGAGGAGGTGAGGAGCATGTCAAATTCTGACTCGGTTCCGTTACCCATATACTTCAAATCAAAAATATATGATGTAGGCAGGAAACGACTTGTTCCTCCCTTTATATTTATCATAATGTAGCGTTTATTCGAGTATTTAAGCGCTAGACACTTTCACGGTGAAGTGGATAAATTGAGAAACAAAGCGTTTCTTCCTATGTTGTAAAGGAGGAGACGATAATATGTTATATGTAAATAAAAGTGTGGGTAACACTCCGTATAAATTAAGTAAAAAAGCAATGAAAGAACAAACAATGCTTCAAAAAAATAAAGATTTATTAATTGAAATCGCAACAAGAGATGTAAAATCTGTATTTGCGTATTTTAAAACAACAAGAGACGGACTATCTATGAAAGAGGCACAAAAGCGTATTCAAGTATACGGCCGAAATGAATTAACTTCAAAAAGAGCGCGTATTGCAGAAGTAATGATGAAGCTAAGTGGAATGATCCCGGGTCTTTCAAAACAAAATATGCGTGATGAATTACAATGTGAAACAGTTACTGTTTCTAGAGTAGCTGGCTGTAGCGTAACAGGACTAAACAGTGAACTAAAAATGATGAAATTACCAGTACAAGAGCTTGTACCTGGAGATATGATTTTTCTTGCAGAGGGCGATACAGTGCCAGCAGATGTACGTATTATTTATGCAAATGATTTATTAGTAAATGAATCTATGCTGACAGGAAACGATGCTAGTATTGAGAAATTTGAAAGTTGCTATCATCTTGAACGTAAACGATTTATTCCATTAAAACGGATGAAAGACTATAATCCACTTGAACTTGAAAATGTATGTTTCAAAGGTACGTATATTGTTGACGGAAATGCAAAGGCTGTAGTTGTTTCGACAGGTAAAAATACGTATTCAGGAATACTTCATACTTGTTGCGGTAGAATGTCTTAATGTGTTAATGATGCTAAATATACAAAAACAATGTATAATAGACAAAGTTGAACAAAAACGTAGAATGGTAATCTATATATAACCTTACGTGATAACGTGAGGTTATTATTTTTTGTTAGTAGGAGAGGAATTATGAAAAAAGTATTATTAGTTGATGGTATGGCACTATTATTTCGTGCTTTTTACGCAACAAGTGTATATGGACAATTTATGAAACGACAAGATGGTACCCCGACGAATGGGATTCATGGTTATATGAAGCATTTATTAACAGCAACACAAGCAATCGAACCAACGCACATTGTAACGTGCTGGGATATGGGAAGTACGACATTTAGAACGGAATCTTTCTCGAATTATAAAGCAAATCGTGCAGCACCGCCGGAAGAATTAATTCCGCAATTTGATTTAGTGCAAGAAATGACTGCGAAATTATCTATGCCTGTAATCGGTATGAAAGGTTATGAAGCGGATGATTGCATCGGTACGCTTGCAAAACAATATTGCAATGAAGCGGAAGTTTATATTTTGACAGGTGATACAGATTTACTTCAACTTGTTGATACGAATGTTACAGTTATGCTTCTTCGTAAAGGAATTGGAAATTACGAGTATTACACACCGGAAAAAATCATGGAAGAGAAAGGTGTAGAACCTTGGCAAATCGTGCATGCGAAAGCTTTCATGGGAGATACAAGTGATAATTATCCAGGTGTAAAAGGTATTGGTGAAAAAACAGCGTATAAGCTTATTCAAGAATACGGCACAGTATCGGCAGTACTAGAAAATATAGCATCATTAACGAAAGCGCAGCGCACAAAAATTGAAAGTGATTTAGAGAATTTAAATATCTCTTTACAATTAGCGCAAATTCATTGTGAAGTTCCAATTTCATGTTCGTTAGAAGAAGGGTTACACACAATGAACGAAGAAAAACTACGATTCGTTTGCGGCGAAATGAATTGGGGAAGACCTGAAATATTGATTAATATGCTTTAAAGGGTATGGAAAGATAGATCAAATATATTTTTGATCTATCTTTCTTTTTTTGTTCACAAAGTTGTCAGAATATAAACTCAGTTTTCATATGAAGTTCAAATGGATTTCACAACAATCAATTATTATAAGTCTACACAGATAATAACTTATCTTTTAAATAAACCATCCTTTGATAAGTTATTTGTAATCGTTAAGGAGGAAACTGACAATGCGAAAAAAAGTGAGAAAATCTTTGAAACAATTATTAATAGAAAATAAACAATCACTATTAAGTAATAAAGAAAATATGAAAGAAATTGAAGAACGGATTGAGAAACGGCATGTGTCGTATAGTGGTGCTAATAATNNAAATTTTCAAATCGCAATATATTTGAAAACAGAATGTGTAGATGATATTAATACACCTTGTTGGATTGGTGCAAATGTATTTCAATCTATGTTTATTGATGGTTGCTAGTATGGAATAGAAATCGATGGAAATAGCGATTTACCAAATGAAAGTTCAGGAAATACATTACATGATATTCAAGTGCAATGTAGACAACAAACGAAAAAAGCGTAGCCTATGGCATGAAAAAGAGATTGTAGTTTGGTTTAAATCAAACTACAATCTCTTTTATTTGAATTAATTCCACCAAATCCAAGGCCCGAAATATTTTCGTATGTTCCGAGGAGTAATTCGTATAAAGCGTTCACCGTCAAAGAAGCAACTTAAGTTTGGTAAAACACGCTCTATATTTGGTGGGAGGAAAGAGACGATGTTTTCGTTACTTACAATTGTTATTGTTATAGGTGGTTCGGCAGGAGATGTTTGAAGTTGTAAGGAAATATTAGCGGTGTTTATAAATTTATTGTTTACCGGCTGATCCATTACTTGTACTGTGAATGACACAATAATTACTTCATTTGGTTCAAAGTTAGTTGCAACTAGGAATCCGGAATTTGGATCAGCTAAAGGAAGTGATATGCCGTCAACTATAACGGATCTGCCAATAAATCGTAAACCTGCAGGAATGGTGTCTTGTAAAGAAATGTTTGTAATTGAAAATTCCGAGGTATTCGTAATATGCACCGTATAATCAAAATATTGGTTTAAATAAGCTGAGCTAACGGAAGCGTTTTTAAGCACAGTTGCAGTTATAAATTGAACTGGTATGCGAACAATGTTCGAATTAACGATGAAAGTAATAATCGGATCCTGTGGCGTCAGTTGGAAAGCAGCTGTAACTGTTGCAGAATTGATAATTGTACTGTTTGAAGGGATAGAAGTTACGAGAACTTTAAATGTTATAGTTGCTACTCCATCTGCAGGTAAAGCTCCGATATTAATACCAGTGTCTGGACGGATATTTGGGATTTGGGTACCGTTAATGGTTACGCTATTTTCTATAAATGTTGTACCAGCTGGAATCATATCCAAAACGGAAGTATTTACTGTAGGAATTGGGGAATGATTAAATACGTCTAGTGTGAATGTAATGATATCTCCTGTAATAGTAATAGATTTGTTAGCGATTTTTGCAATACCAACCATTGGATCCACTATTGTTGTTGTGACGACATTTGTTTGTTTGGTCATTGTAATAGGTGGTTCATTCGGATCAATGGTAACAGTATAGGAAACAGAAGCATCGTTATTGATTGCAGATTGAAGAGTCGAAGAAGATATTGTTATTTGGAATGTAATGATAACAGATTCATTAGGAGCAAGATTTCCTAATGTAATACCATTTTCGGGATTTGCATTAGGCTGATTGATTCCGTTAATTGTAACACTGTTAGTAACGAAGGTTGTATCTACTGGTACGGTGTCTATGGCAAGAAGATCTTCAATCGTCACATTACCGCTATTAGAAATTGTAATTGTATACGTTAAAGTTTGACTAGGTAATGCATTCGTGGCATTAACAGATTTTATGGCAACAACATTATCATTTTGGACAGTTGTTGTGACAGTATTTGTTGTAGTCGTATTTGTAACAGGTAAGTTATTTGGGTTGACTATATATTTAAAAGTAGTAATTGCTTGGTTGTTGAGTTCATTTGGTGTTGGAATAGAAGTCACAGTTACTTGGAATGAAGCGATAGCACTTTCGCCTACAATTATAGTACCAATTGGTATGCCGCTTATTGGATTAACTCCCGGAAGAGTTTCTCCGTTTACAATGACGCTATTTTCTATAAACGTCGTACCTTGAGGAATAATATCTTGAATGATTACATCATTTGCTGAAACATTACCAGTTTGATTTAGTGTAATCGTATACGTTAACGTATCACCGACCGTTGCAAATGCAAGGTCAACAGCTTTGTTACTAGTCAAATTTGCGTGATTAATTTCTGTTACGGCAGCTGCTGAAATAATAGTTTCGGTAATAGGCGGTCGATTCGGTAACGTGTATTCATATTCAATTGTACTCGTGTTAGAGATTGGATTTATTTGCGGAATCGAAGTAACCCGTACTTGGAATAGAATAGTTGCTGTCGTATTAGGCGGAATGTTATCAATTTGTATACCGCTAAGTGGGTTGTCATTTGGACGAGCGTTGCCATTCACAATAACACTATTCTCTATAAAGCTCGTATTTGCTGGAATGATATCTGTAACAATAATGTTTGCCACTTGTATATTTCCGTTATTTATGATGGAAATTGTATAAGGGATGATAGTTTGTAGGTCAGCGTATTGGATTGGCGTTGTTTTTGTCGCAATTACATTAGCAGAAATAACTTCAGTGAAGGTAATATTACTAGTCGATATTTTTTCTTCACCATTTATTGTATAACGAGAAGTTGATTGATTTTGAATGTGACCGCTAGCTGGAAGAGCTACCACGGTAACAGAAAATGTGACTGGGATAGAAATGTCAGGAGCAATCGTTCCTACAAGTATACCGGCACTTGGATTGGCGTTAAGCTGAGGAATATTATTTACTAAAACGCTACCGTCTATAAAGGTTGTTCCATCAGGAATATTGTCTGTAAATACAACAGCAGTAGCATCCGTATTCCCTGTATTTGTTAAAGTTGTTGTATAAGTTAAAATGTCACCAATTGTTACAGAAGTCAAATCAACAGTTTTAAGTGAAACGATATCAGCATCATTAATTTGAACGAAAGTAGTATTGGAAGTAGTAGATTTTTGAATTGGTGCAAAGTCAGGGTTGAAAATAAAGTCGTAGACGATGTTTGCAGTATTAGGTGTTGGATTTACAGCTGGCAAATTCGTAACGGAAACTTGGAATGTTATTGTAGTCGATTGCCCTGACGCAATGTTAGGAATGGAAAATCCGATATTTGGATCTGCTGCAGGAAGTACCGTATTGTTAACTATTACACTTCCTGGAATAAATATTGTTCCATCCTCTATAGTATCTGTAAAAAAGATGGAGTTAGTTGTAGTAGATCCGTTATTTTGAATTAATACTGTATATTCAATAGTTTCATCAATATTAGCTAATACTTTATTAGCGGATTTTGTAGCGATAAGAATAGCATCAATAAATTGTATATTTGTACTATTGGAAGAAATCGTTTCTGAAATTGGTGGTGCGCTTGGTTCCGGTTGATATTCATAGTGAATGACAGCGATATTATTAATATTATTTTGTGAAGGTATAGAGACTACATTTACTTGGAACGTAACAATAATCGTATTATTTGGAAGAATTATATCAAGGGCGATTCCGGTAATTGGATTTTCGTCAGGTCTTGGTATGCCATCCACAAGGATGCTATTTGGAACGAATGTGGTCCCAGCTGCAATTGCGTCAATTAGGAGAGTATTTGTAATAGGTACTGTACCAGAGTTTGTAACTGCGACTGTATATGTGATGATTTGACCGATGCGTGTAATGGATCTATTGGCGGATTTAATTGCACTAACATTTGCCGTCCGCACTTCAGTGTTTACTGCATTTGATAACGATCTACGCTGAATAATTGGAGAACTAGGGTCAATTTGGTATTCATACGAAGTGTCTGAAATATTAATGACGGTATTGCCGGACGGTATACTTGTAAGTTGTACTTGGAATGAAATAGTGACTGTTTCATTTGGTTGTATCGTGCCGAGAGTTACTCCGTTTTCAGGATTCGCGCCAGGCTGAATCACATTATTTATTGATAAGCTATCTTCAATGAATATAGTACCTTCTGGAATGTTATCAATGAACACAGTATTGTTAGCTGGAACGGTTCCTATATTTTGTAGTGTATTTGTATAGGTAATATTTTGCCCGATTGATATGAAAGTTACATCAGCACTTTTAACAGAAATAATATTTGCGTTTTGAAGCGATGTTGTAACAACGTTAGAATTTGCAGAGCGATTCACTGGTAGGGCTGTAGGGATACTTACATATTGGTAATTTGCAGATGATTGATTTACAATTTCGGTTTCAGTAGGTGGATTATTTGTTTGCACTTGAAATAGTATCGTTTTGGAACTGTTTGATGGAATCGTTTCAATCGGTATTCCGTTTTCTGGATTTACATCCGGCTGAAGGACACCGTTAATTGTGACACTATCGGGAACGAATGTAGTCCCAGCTGGAATAGAATCTGTGAAAATAATATTTATTGCGTCAACATTGCCGATATTTTTCACTTCAGAAATATAAAGTATAGTTCCACCAATATCTACAGTTATTGGATTGGATGTTTTTGTAATTGTCAATTGTGCTTGCACGAAATTTGTAATGACGATATTACTTGTAGATGTTTCAGTAATAGGCGGTTGCCCTGGGTCTGGTTGAATTGTATATGTTGTATTGGATTGATTTGTAATCGATTCTTGCGAGAATGGATCGTTAATAAGAATTTGGAACGAAATAAGGTGAGTAGCGTTTGCTGCTAGGTTAGGCAAAGTAACACCTACATTTGGATTGGCACCAGGTATAGCGGTTCCGTTAAGTGTAAAACTATTTTCTACGAATGTAGTACCATCTGGAGTAGAATCTAAAAATGAGAGATTAGTTGCTGAGATATTTCCGTTATTTTCTAATGTGATCGTGTAGGTCAAAATATCGCCCGTTGTTGCTTGTTGTACATTGACTGCTTTTAAAGAAAGGATAGTCGCATCTGAAATTTGTGTGAAAGCTGGATTAGACATAATTGTTCGAGAGATAATTGGAGTAGTTGGATCGGCGATAAAAGTATAGTCAATACGGGCTGTATTAGAAATTGGATTCACACTTGGAATGAATTGAACGATAACTTGGAATGTGACGGTGACGATTTCTGATGGCGCAATGGCGTTTAATGGTATTCCTACGTTTGGATCGGCGCCTGGAACGGAAACGGTATTAATGGTCACGCTATTAGGAATAAATGCAGTTCCTTCTGGGACCAAATCTGTTAAAATAACTGTATTTGTAGTTGTATTTCCGTTATTTCGAACGACTACTGTGTAAGTGATTGTACCGTTTGTAGATTGTACGAGAGAATCTGTATTTTTAGTTGCGGATAACGATGCATCAACGACAGCTGTATTCACCGTATTAGATGAGGATGTTGCTGTAACTGGAGGTTGACTCGGATCGACAATATACGTGTAACTTGTAATGGCTTGATTTATAATCGCCCCTTGCGGTGGAATAGAACTAGCAAGAAATTGGAACGTAATAGTAGCAGAATCACCTGGTGCGATAATACCAACTGGAATACCGAGAGTTGGACTTGCATCTGGAAGCGGAATTCCATTTAACGTAACACTATTTGGAACGAATACTGCACCTACAGGAACTCCGTTAATGAGTAATACAGAATTTGCAGGGAAGTTTCCGGTATTCGTTAATGTTGCTGTATACGTAATTACATCTCCGATAGATACAATTGTTCGATTTGCTTCTAAAACAGTTGTAACAGTAGCGTTATTAATTTGTGTTGAAGCGCTATTAGAACTTATTGTGCCTGTAATAGGAGGGGCAGTCGGATCAACAATGAATGCGTATTGAATAGATGCAACGTTTGTAATTGGGTTTGAAGGTGGAGTAGATGTAACTATGACTTGGAAAGTAACAGTTAATGAACTGTCTGCGTTAACGGTTCCAATATTAACTCCGTTATTTGGATTTGCCCCTGGAATGGTACTTCCATTTACAGAAAAACTATTTTCAACAAAAGTCGTTCCAGCTGGAATAATGTCTGAGAAATTTAAATTCGTAGCGTTTGTATTTCCGTTATTTTGAATAAGCACAGTATAAGTGATTGTATCTCCGATGTTTGCAAAGGCTGTATTAGCAGTTTTTACGGCCGAAAGTATTGCTGAATTAATAGAAGTAACGAACACATTTGTTTCCACATTACCAGGTTGAGCCTGTAATGAATTGCCTACGTTATATTGGAAGTTAACAAATCCTAAGTTTTGGAGTTCAGGTGTGAAAGTTGTTGGATTGCTTACAATTTGAACTTGGAATACGATTGTTACGATTTGATTTGGAGTTATTGTATTTATGCCAACACCGTCAATAATAGAAGCGGATGGTAATGGAGTACCATCAACAATAACTGATCCTGCAACAAATTGTGTCCATGTCGGTAAAGGGTCTGAGAAAATAACGTTGTTAGCAGGAATATTTCCTGTATTCGTAATAGTCGTTGTATACGTAATTGTATCACCAATAGTTGCAAATGCTTTATCTCCTATTTTAATAGTGTTTAAAATAGCACTTTCAATTTGTGTTGAAACGCTATTAGAAGTAATGTTTTTTGAAACTGGAGGATTAGCTGGATTAACGATATGTTGAAAACTAACGCTAGCTTGATTGGTAATTGGATTTATAGGCGGAATTCCATTTGCATTAATATGAAATGCTACGATGACAGATTGGTTTGGCGCGATATCACCAATTGGAACACCTGTAATTATGTTTGCATTTGGGATGCTAGTTCCGTTAAGTGTAAAACTATTCGGTTCAAAGGAAGTTCCGTCTGGAATAAGGTCGGTAAAAATAACGTTAGTTGCACTAACATTTCCGCTATTTGTAATTGTAACGGTGTAGACAATATCCTGCCCGATATCTACCGTTGACACATTTGAATTTTTTTGTGCAGTAAGGATGGCGCTATTAATTTGTGTTGTCGTTGTATTAGATTGATTGGAAGTTGTAATAGGTGGTTGGATAGGATCAACGACATAATGATATGTGGTAGAAGCGGAATTAGAAATTGGATTAAGTGTTGGAAGTGTAGTAACAGTTGCTTGGAATGTAACGATTGCCGCATTACCACCACTAATTGAACCAATATTTACACCAGTAGATAAATTAGTGTTTGGAATGGTTTGCCCATTAACTGTGAAACTATTCGGAACGAAAGTTAAATTGCTATCAAGAATATCAATAATGGTTACATCAGTTGCAGCCACATTCCCTGTATTAGGAAGGTTAAGTGTAAATGTTATTGTATCACCAACATCCGCAAAAGTAAGATTTGCTGTTTTTGTGCTAATAATATTTGCGTTGTTTATTTGAAGAAGTGTAGTGTTGGAGCTAGCTGTATTCGATACCGGCGGGTTACCTGGATCAACGGTAAACTCATACGCCGTTGATGCTGTATTCGATGCTGGATTTATAGGTGAAATACTGTTAACTATAACTTGAAAGACGATACTATATATTTCAGTTGGTGGAAGTGTTGCAAGTACTACCCCTGTATTTGGATTCGCATCAGGTTGTAAAATGCCATCGACAGTTAATGTGCTCGGGATAAATGTAAGCCCAGATGGTAATACATCTGTGAATACAATGTTAGTAGCATCGGTATTACCCAAATTCGCAATAGAAGTAGTGTAAAAAGCAATTTGCCCGATATCTGCATAGGATACACTTTCATTTTTCGTCATAGATAATATTGCTTCTTTAATTTGAGTCGAAACAGGATTACTAATTGAAGTTTCCACATCAGGTGGTGAGACTAATTGGTACGATGTCGATGAGAAGTTTACAATTGGGTTTTCAGTTGGTAATGAGGTTATGGTCACTTGAAATGAAACAGTTACTGTAGTCCCAGCTGTTATAAGTCCGATATCTACACCATTCGCAGGATTTGCGCCCATTTGAGGAACACCGTTAATAGAAAATGTATTTGCAATAAAAGTAGTTCCATTTGGTGGAGTGTCTGTGAATATAACATTTTGTGCAGATGAATTTCCATTGTTTGTTAAATTGACAGTGTAAGTGAGAGTGTCTCCGATGCGGCTAAAGGATTTATCGACTTGCTTTGATGAAAGAATTGAAGCTGTATTAATGGTAGTAAACACGGTGTTTGAAGTAGTACTTCTTGAAACAATAGGGGCATTTGGATCAGCGATAAATGTGTAAGAAGCACTAGCGGAATTGGCAATAGGATTTTGAACAGGTGTAGAAGTAGCGGTCACTTGAAATGCTATAGATATTGAGTTGTTAGGAGCAATTGCTCCAATCGTTATACCTGTATTAGGATTAAGACCAATTTGCGTGATGCCATCTATTGTAACGCTATCAGTAATAAACGTTGTACCATCTGGTATAAGATCAGTGAAAGTAATGTTAGTTGCATTTGTATTACCACTATTCGTTAAAACGGTCGTATAGGTAATGGTATCACCAAGTGTTACAAGTGTTTGATCGACTGATTTTACCATCGTTATCATAGCGTCAAGTACAGGGTTTGTAACGATATTAGTTGAAGTAGAAGTTGTAACAGGAGTTCCGTTTGGATCAACAGTATAAGAATATAAAATTGTGTCATTACCCATAATCGAATTTGAAGGAGGAACAGAAATAACATTTACTTGAAAAGTAACAGTTACTGTTTCGCCAGGTGCGATATTTGGTATATTTACTCCAAGTGCTGGTTGTGCGCCAAGTTGCTGGATACCATTTATTGTGAACGAATTGGGTATAAATGTAGTGCTAGCCGGAATAGCGCTTGTAAATGTTACATTTGTAGCTGGTGTATTTCCTGTATTCGTAATAGTAGTTGTATACGTAACTGTATCACCAACAGAAATAATAGATTTATCAACACTTTTTGTTGTAGTTAATATTGCGCTATTTATTGTCGTAGTAACGGTATTAGATGAAGCTGTTTGTGTTATAGCGGGTTGACTTGGATCGACAATATGCTGAAATTGTATAGAACTAGAATTAGAGATTGGATTTATACTTGGAATGTTTGTCACAAGTACGTTTATCGTAATAGTAACCGTACCACCTGGGTTTATATTTCCAATCTGAATCCCGCTCGCTGGGTTGCCTATTTGCTGTGTACCAGAATCACTTGTAAGAGTTCCGGATATAAATGTCGTTCCGTCAGGTAAAGTATCCGTGAAAATTATATTTTGTGAAGTGACATTTCCTGGATTACTTAATGAAATTGTATAAGAAATTGTATCTCCAATCGTTGCGAAAGTTTTATCTACAGATTTAACGGCCACAATTTCCCCGGAATTTATTTGTGTCGAAGCAGGATTGGATGTCGTACTTCTTGAAACAAGTGGTAAATTCGGCCCTTTTATAAATTGATAATTAATAGAAGCACCGTTTACAACTGGTGAGTTTGGTCCGCCGGGTCCGATTGTAAAAATTGGATTTGGAATGCTAACTACTTGCACGCGGAAGGTGACGTTTATAAAATCCTCTGCGATAATATCCCCAATTGGTATCCCATTCGCTGGATTTACCCCAGGTAATAATACTCCACCTACTCGAACGCTATCTTCTATAAATACTGTATTATTTGGAATCGGATCCGTAAAAATGATATTAGTAGCAGTCGTGTTTCCTATATTTTCTAATAAAACAGTATACGTTAAAAATGAATTTCCAGGAGCGACGTCAGAAAAGAGACGATCCACACTTTTCGTTGCTTGAATAATTGCTTCGTTAATTTGAACTAAAGTTGGATTACTTGTAGCTGTTTCTGTCACCGGCGGCTGGGTAGGGTCAACAATGATAGAGTATGTTGTGCTAGATTGGTTCAACGTTGGATTTATAGCTGGTATTGAGCCAACGATAGCTTGAAAGCTAATTGTTGTCGTTCCTTCAACTGGAATTGAGTCTAAAGAAATCCCGCTATCTGGCCTAAATCCAAGTTGTGGGATGGTGTTAATTTGTACGCTATCAGGCACGAATGAAAGTTCAGGTGGTAATATATCGATAAAAACAGGTGTGTTTGCAGTAGTATTTCCGCTATTAGTGAGAGTAGTTGTATACGTAATGGTATCGCCAACAGCAGCAAAATCACTGCTAGCAGTTTTTGTTGCGATAACGGAAGCAGTATTTACTTGTGTAAAAGTTTTATTGGATTGAACTGTTCGTGAAACAGGTGGTTCATTTATATCTACAATAAAACTATATTGAAGCGATGATTTGTTAGGAATTGGATTAGGGTTTGGAATCGTTGTAATGTTTACTTGAAAACTGAGTGTAACCGATGCATTTGAATTCATGTTACCAATATTGATACCGTTTTGTGGATTTGCATTCGGGACGGTTACACCATTTATCTTAAAGCTATTTTGGACAAAGGCAGTACCATTTGGAATCGAATCTGTAAAAACAATGTTGTTCGCAGTTGTATTTCCTGTGTTTGTAACAGATGAGGTGAATGTAATCGTATCACCAATCGTAGCGAAAGTTGTACTCGCATTTTTATTTAAAACTAAAGTAGCATCAACAATCGGAGTAGCGGTCGTGTTTGTTACAGTGCTACCAACAGCAGGTGACTGGTTTGGATTAACTGTATACTCATAATTTACAAGGGCATTATTCGTTAAAGCACCACTAGGGGGAATTGCGAGTATTTTTACTTGGAATGTAATGAATATAGTATTTGCTGGTGGAATATCGTTTAACGGAATTCCTAGTGAAGGATCTAACCCAGGTTGTGAAACGTTATTTATCGTAACGGAATCCGGGATGAAGGATGCACCCGCACCAAGTCCATCTGTTAAAACTGTAGCACTAGCAGGAGTATTTCCTGTATTTGTAACTGCAATCGTATAGGTGACGATATCTCCAATTGCAGCTGTCGGTGTATTCACTGACTTAGTAGCGATGATCGTAGCATTGTTAATTTGCGTTGTTATTAAGTTGCTTAACGCATTGGCGGATGCTGGAGGTAAGTTAGGGCTTACGATATATTGGTACGTTGTATTACTTTGGTTCGGGATTGGATTTGGATTAGGGATGGAATTCACTTTTATTTGAAACGAGATTATAGTATTTGCATTCGGATTGATTGGATCAATTGCAATTCCGTTTGCTGGATTTACATTAGGGAGTGTATTCCCATTTACTGTTACACTATTAGGAATAAACGATGTCCCGTTTGGAATTACATCTGTAAATATTACAGTTGATGCAAGTGTGTTCCCACTATTCGTTAAGGTAGTCGTGTACGTAATAATATCATTTACGTTAGCAAACTGTTTATCTGCAGATTTTGTAGCGGCAACCGTAGCATTATTAATTGTTGTCTGTACAGTGTTAGAAGAAGTCATTTGCATTACGGCTGGTTTTGATGGATCGTACGTGTATTGGAATGTAGTACCTGATTGATTAGTAATGGGATTAATGGATGGAATAGCTGGTACATTCACTTGAAAGGAAACAGTACGTGAGGAGTTTGCTCCAATTGTACCGATGGAGATGCCGTTTGCTGGATTAACATTAGCTACAGGCACATTATCAATTGCTACACTATCTGGAATGAAAAGTGTACCACTTGGAATGACATCCGTAAAAATAACATTAGTAGCCGGAATATTTCCGTTATTTGTTAGTACAGTTGCATACGTAATGCTATCACCGACATCAGCAAAGTTTGTACTTGTTAATTTATTCGCTACGATAGTAGCAGTATTAATTTGTGTAGTTACTATATTGCTAGTAGCGTTTCTAACAAGAGCAGGTAAACTTGGATCAGCGATAAAGCTATATTGAATTGAAGCGCTATTTTGGATTGGATTTGGTGAAGGTATCCCATTTGCACTAATTTGGAAGACAATTGTTGTAATTCCGCCTGCTGGAATTGTACCAACTTGAAGACCGGCACTTGGATCTGCTCCTAGCTGTAAAGCACCACCTATAAAAATACTATTTGGTACGAGAGTAGTTCCAGCAGGCAGTATGTCGGTAACAACAACAGTATTTGCTGTAGTATTGCCAAGATTAGCTAAGGAAATTGTATATGTGATTGGTTGCCCGACATCGGCGATAGTTAAATCTACCTCTTTGACAATAACTACATTTGCTAAGTTAATTTGTGTACTTACAGTGTTACTTAAAGATGTTTCTATAGATGGTGGATCGCCCGGATTTAGAATAAAGCTATACTGTGTACTAGATGAATTTATTGTTGGATTTTGTGTTGGTAAAGAGGTGATAGTTACTTGATAAGAGACGGTAAGTGAGCCGTTAGCAGGAATGGAAGGTAACGGAACACCGATATTTGGATCTGCGTTATTTTGGAGTACACTATTAATAAGGAAAGTGTTTGGGATAAAGATAGTGCCATCGGGATTTGTATCTACGAAAGTTGGACTATCAGCAGAAACACTTCCTGCATTCGTTAAAATAACGGTATAAGTTAATATATCCCCAACGGTAGCGAACGCTCGATCCACTGTTTTTGCCGAAATGACATTTGCATCATTTACTTGAGTAAATGTAGTGGTTGAAGTTGTGTTTGCACTTACAGGGGAAGCGTTTGGATCAACGATAAAGTTATAGGAAATGGAAGCGCTATTTGAAATAGGGTTAGGATTTGGAATACTAGTTATTAATACTTGGAATGAAGCTGTAATGGTAGTGCCAGCGTTGATACTGCCAATATTGATGCTAGCTGGTGTAATGCCCGGCTGAGTAACACTGTTAATCGTAACACTGTTTGGCACAAAGGAAGTACCATTCGCAATGGAATCCGATAGTAATACATTGTTCGCTGCAACGTTTCCGTCGTTTGTAAGAGCAAAGGTGTAAGTTAATACATCTCCAACTTCCGCAAATGTTTTATCTACAGATTTAATAGCATGAAGATTTGCTAGTCTAATTGTTGATGTAACAGAATTAGAATTTGCTGTTTTTGAAGTCGGTGGCAGGCTTGGATTTACAGTGTAAATATAAGAGGCGAAAGCGTTATTAATGATAGGGTTTTGTGCAGTAATGTTAATGACTGTTACTTGGAAGGATAAGGTGAAAGTAGCTCCGCCAGGAATTGTGCCGATAGGTAAGGCAACGAGAGAATCTACATTTTGCAAAACGCCATTAAGAGTTACAGAACCTAGAGTCAATATCGTTCCGTTTGGAAGTGGATCTGTTAGTTGAACGTTATTAGCCGCCGTATTTCCGCTGTTTGTAATAAGGATTGTATAACTTATAGTTTCGCCAATTGTGGCAAATTGTTTGTTTGTAGATTTTGTTAATGTTAAATTCGCATTGTTAATTTGAGTGGAAACGAGATTGGAAGAAATGTTTTTTGTAACGGGTGATTGGCTAGGGTTGACGGTGTATTGATAAGAAGCGCTTGATCCGTTAGATACGACATTTGACGCGGGTATTGTGTTAACTACTACTTGAAATGAAATATTTTTGGTAGTGCCAGTTGGGATGGATCCTATGTTCACACCATTAGCGGGATTTGCTCCAACTTGTGTCGTGCCATCTATTGTTAAACTGTTTAAGACAAAAGTAGTGCCAGTGGGAATGATATCCGTAAAAATAACATTGTTAGCAGTCGTATTACCTGTACCTACAAAGGAAACTGTATAGGTCAGTGTATCGCCAATATCAGCAAAGTTTTTATCCACTGCTTTCGCCATAGTTACAGTAGCATTATTGACTTGAGTAGATACGGTATTGGTCGTATCAGATCCATTTACTACTGGTTGGTTTGGGATAGGAACGTATTGGTAAGTTGTCGTACCACTATTTAATATTGGGTTTGTTTGAGGGATAGTCGGGACAGTTACTTGAAATGCAATAGTAGCGGTAGAATTTGCAGCGATGGTTCCAACTGATATACCGTTTGCGGGATTCACTCCAGCTTGAGTAACGCCGTTAACAGTGACACTCCCTGGAATAAAAGTAGTCCCGCTTGGAATCGGATCCGTATATATAACGTTCGTTGCCGCAATATTTCCTACATTAGCTAGGGAAATACTGTAAGTTAACGTTTCGCCAATATCGGTAAAGAGTTTGTTAACTGATTTTGTTCCATTAATATCTGCGAGGTTAATTTGTGTTCCGGCAGAGTTGCTTGTTGCAATACCGTTAAAAGTCGTTCCCCCAGCAATTGGTGTATATTGAAATGTAATAGTAGCGGTGTTAGAGATAGGGTTTTGGCTTGGAAGAGAAACGACAGTCGCTTGGAAAGTTATTGTACGAGAAGCATTATTATTAATTGTCCCTAAGGATATACCGGCGATAGGATTTGCGTTTGTTTGTGGTACGTTATCTATCGTTACGCTTCCAGGTATAAAGGAAGTGCCGTTAGGGAGAATGTCTATAAAAGTAACGTTATTTGCGGGAAGAAGCCCAGTGTTAGGGACAGTAACTGTATAAGTAAGAACATCCCCAATTGCAGCAACACTTTTATTCACGCTTTTCGTTGCTTGTATATTAGGTGAATTTATATTAATTTGTAAGCCAACTGTATTCAACATATATGCATCGCCGTTAGTTGTTAAACGGATTGCGGCGGAGACTTGGGAATTTGTTAAATAAGGAGAGATATCAATAGAAGTAATGTCCCAGCCTTGTCTACCAGCGGAGATGTTTGTACTTGTAGAAGCGCTTTGATTTCGCGTTCCAAATGTACCTGTTGTATCTAAGTTTCCTGCAGCATTATTAATTTGAGAACCAAAGAAATTATTAACAGCGTTATTTGGCCCGGATAAAGCATTTAATGAACTGAAATTTGGTCCAAATAATGCTTGATCCCCAGTTAAATCAGCATCCCCTTCAGTAGAACTTATAAATAATCTCCCGCTTACAGGTCCCCCGGCAGGTGTTAAAAAACCTGAGACAGATACATCTGCACTACCAGTTTCTACAGAAACACGGTTACCCGCTACGTAAATTGTTAAATTTCTTGCGGGTAAGGAACCGTTTTGATAAGCGACAATGAGCGTCCATCCAGAAGAATTGATAGCCCCGTTAGAAGCATCTAAAGGATCAACAAGTCCAGGGACAGAACCGGTTGTATAAGATCCAGATCCAGCAGCTTGAACGAGTGAGGTTACATCTGCTGATCGTGTATAAAATCCAAATGTGACAGATCCAGAAACGAAAGTTTGATTTGAAGCTGTAACAGCCGAAGGGGTAATTGAGTATGTTGACACAGGTGTTGTGAAAGAAACCGGGTTTCCTAATACACTCGTAATGTTTTGATCACGAGATAAATAGTTTCCGCCCCAAACGAGTTCTGCGTAAAGAATAGTACTGCCAGCAGGGATATTTAAAATAGCGGTAGAACTATTTTGTGTATAGTTTAACGTTGTACCAGCAGGAAAAGTAGTTACTTGTAAAGCAGTATTCGTAGTTACGAATGCACCAATTGCCCCGATTGTACCAGCACGGTTTTGGTTACTAATTTTACTTAAGCCTAAAGTGTTTCCTGTAATAGCGAGTGCGCCGTTAGTGGTGGTAGAAAATCGATTCGTAATGGGCATGTTGTCACCTCATTTACATTATAGTCTTGGTCAAAATAGGATATGTGTGTGACAGATAAAGGGAAACATGTACAAGTTGATTTGGTAATAATGATTTAAATGTCTAGATAAGGAGAGGGAGAATGATTGAATTGGAAATTAGGGTGGAGCGTCTTAGGAAAGAAAAAATAGAGGATATTGTTGCATTATCTTCTTATATTGGATGGGATTATAACAGGGAAGAAATTGAGACGATTTTGAATACGGGTATAGTATATGGTGTGGTAAATGCGAAGGAAGAGCTTATTGCTAGCGCGGCAATTATATTATACGGGGAGACATTAGCGTCTATCGGAATGGTAATTGTACATCCAGATTATAAAGGGAGAGGGATTGGAAAGATAATAACGGATTCATGCGTTAAAAGCGTATCAACTCAAACTCCAATTATGCTTATTGCTACGGATGAGGGGAAGCCTTTATATAAAAAACTAGGATTTAGAGCTGTTAGTTATGTTTCTAAATACATATGTAACTCGTACAATGCGAATTATCATTGTGTAGGAAATGAAGAGCATATTGTGAATTATGAAGAATGTGATTTAGAAGAAATAATACAAATAGACGAAGATGCATTTGGAACAAATAGAGAAGAGTTTTTAAAGTATCGAATTATACAAAGTGAACAATGTATCGTTATAAAGGATACAAAACAAAATGTATTAGGATATGGTATAAGTATACAAACGCCAGAAAATAAAATAATAGGACCAGTTGTTGGTAAAAATGATGCGATGGCAATGAGAATGGTACATTATTTAGCAAAAGGGCATAAAGGTAAATTAAGAATAGATGTACCGGAAGGGAAAGTGAATTTTATGAAAGGATTAGAGAATTCTGGTTTTCGAAAGGTGGATATGCCGCCAATTATGATAAAAAAGAGCAATCAATTATTAAAAAGGAATAATGAGTTATATAGCATTGCAGCACAAATTTTTGGATAAAAAAGAATCCCTTCGTGAAAAGGATTCTTTTTTATCGTTAATTTAGTCGCGATATTGGTCATGAATTGGTTGAAAGATATCTTCCTCGACATCTCTAACAACGGAAAAATGATCAACATTATAATGACCGTGTAAAGTTTTATTATGATGTTCGATAATTTGCTGTGCAGTTAATACGTTAGAATCAGTTGTGGAATGACCATTTTTAATTAATGTAACGTCAAAGCCTTGTACAGTTGCTGTTCTAACGGCAGTGTCAATACAATGTTCTGTTTTACATCCACCTATAACGAGATGATTCATTTTTTCTTCTTTTAAAAGTTCAAGTAAAGAAGTGCCATAGAATGAATTCGTTGCCGCTTTATTAATAAGGATTGCAGACTGAGGTACTTGAATTTGATTATGTACCTCAAAGCCCACGCCGCTACCAGAAGCAACATCGGTATCTCTTACGAAAACAATAAGGGCATTTGAATCAATTGCTTTCTGTACAGCTGTATTTAGTGTAGCTAATAGCTCAGTTTTACGAAAAACTTCATTTTCTTGTTCATTTCCATCAATAAGTTCTTGCTGAGCATCGATAATTAATAGTGCTTGTTTCATCGTGTCTCCCCTTTAATATAAAATAAGTGCCACTGTACATATTCCTTCATGTTGTAAGGAAATCCTCCATTGTTAACGAAGTAGACGATTGCTTTACAAAGTTGTCAAAGAAATTTCATTCTCATAGCATGTAAAAACATGTATGATAGGAAGTGGAGAATTTTTGAGTAGGTGGGAATATCATGCAAACAGTAGAAGATTATCTTTCATTCTTACATACGAAAGGATTTAAATTATCAGAGGAAGCACAAGGATTTATTATGTTTGGACAAGGATATACTGGTGCATCTGATGGGATTGTGAACGTAGCAATAGAAGCGACGATTAAACATCAGTTACAGTTTGATGGCAGTTATTTTGTTGCGTTATTAGAACGATTGAAAGAAGAAGAGATTACAGATAAAAAAAGCGCTAAGGCTTTTATGCGGAAGTTACAAGCGTAACTTCACGCAGCCCACGCTTCTTTTTTTGTTTTTGAAGGTAATTCAACAAAAATCATACCTAGGAAAATACATAGACACCCAATAATAGCAGAAATAGAAAGCTGTTCATTTACTACTAGAACGCCTGTTAATGCTGCAAAAACAGGCTCCATTGCGAAAATAATGGCTACTCTCGTTGGAGAAGTGTGTTTTTGTGCAGATGTTTGAATGAAAAAGGCAATTGATGTCGCAAACAGGGAAGTTAGAAATAGAGCGAATAAAAAGGAATGATTTGTCCATAGTGATACTGAAAATAATTTTTCCCAATCTTCAAATAAAAAAGCGCAAATAGAAGAAAATATACCGACAGCTAATACTTGAGAAGTGCTTAGTAATAAAGGTGATATTTTCTTAGAAAAGAAACCGTTAACAAGAATATGGGCAGCGAAAGCGACTGCGCAACCGAGAACGAGTATATCTCCAATGTTTAATTGAAAAGAATCACCAGCGGTTAATAAATATAAACCTGCTGTTGCTACAGCAATACCAAGTACGATGAAAATTGTAGCCCGCTGTTTTAAAAAGATAAAAGACAAGATTGGGACCATAATGATACTAAGTCCTGTTAAGAAACCGGCTTTTGAAGAGGTTGTATAGAGTAAACCGAATGTCTGTAATAAATACCCAACACATAAGAAAAAACCAACAATTAGCCCAGCAAGACTGCTATGTTTTATATCTTGTTTTGAAGTTTTTTGAGAGAAAATAATTTGAACGAATAATAAAATAATTCCAGCGAATAAAAAGCGAATAGCATTAAAAGTAAATGGTCCAACAAAAGACATAGCATTTTGAACGACAACAAACGTAGCTCCCCAAATAAAAGAGACAAATAATAATGCGAGAGGAGCAATCCAACCTTTTTTCACACTCATACCCCCGTTAATTTTGTGAAATAGCTTTTCTAGCTAATTCATCAGCGACTTTATTTTGACTACTTGGAATCCATTTAATAAAAAAGAGATCGAAATTTTTTATGTACTGTAGTGCTTCTTCTAGAAGCGGTGCAAACATTTTATTTTTTGCGTATTCTTTTTCAACAGCCCGCTCAACAAGTTGGGAATCTGTACGAAAAGATACAATGCTATAATTATGCGCTGCGCAATACTTTAATGCTGCAAGTAAAGCGTGGTATTCTGCTTCATGGTTTGACATTGTCCCAAGTGGTAATGACAATTGTACAGGTGGCTGTACCCCTTTAATAAAAACCCCGGCACCAGAAGGTCCAGGATTTCCTTTTGATGCACCATCGATATATACTTCAATCAAAATGAGAAACCTCCAGTTATAAGGTTATTCCCTACTTGAAAATTTTTTTAGAAGTAGGGGATAGAGTACTTACTGCCCGTAAACGCCCAATTGGTGCGGGCTAATAAT